>CANRLD010000014.1 GCA_947631375.1 uncultured Methylophaga sp.
GCTGAGCCGAAAGCATTGATTCAAGTACGCGAGCTGACAGAAAACGGCATAAACTTCAATGTTTTTCCGTGGGTGAAAGCCGAAGATCTGAGAACGGTGAAAGCCGATATCATCGAGCAAATAAAACTGGCCTTTGATGCAAATGACATCAGTATCCCTTATCCACAAATGGATATTCATATCAATAATGCAGATGCGGTGCAAAATCGCCAGACAGAACAGTAACGTATTTGTTTAAAACGAATCTTTCCAGGCGCGTAGTACTTTAAATACTGCTAATGGGGAATTCAGCGCCTGGCCTGCATAAGCTTGCGCTGCTTTTTTTACCTCACTGAAGTCGCAGCGCAGAAAGGGATTCGTGCGCTTTTCTTCATGCAGTTTTGCTGGAACAGTGGCGATATTCTGATTTCGCAATGCCCTGACGCTGGCGATACGCTCCAGCAGATGCGGATTGCTTGGTTCTACGGCGATAGCAAACTGCAAATTTGCCAGGGTGTATTCATGGGCGCAGAAGACGTTGGTGTCATCCGCCAGTTGTTTCAGTGTTTGCAGCGAGTAAAACAGTTGTTCAGCGGTGCCGCCTAACAAGCGACCACAACCACCGGCAAATAAAGTATCACCGCAGAACAGGTTATTTTCTAACAGATAACTGATGTGTCCCGGTGTGTGGCCTGGCGTATCAAGAATTTGCAAGGCCGGGAAGGCGGCATCGATTATTTTAGTCGTCTGCGCTGCCAGCGAGATATCGAGCGTTTTAATCCTTTCTCGCTGGGGACCGAAAACAGTAAGATCGTATAAGTCCTTAAGTCGCTGGATACCGCCTACGTGATCATGGTGATGATGTGTTACCAGTATGGCAACGGGGTGTAGTCCATTTTGTTCGACAAAACGGATCACCGGATCAGCGTCACCCGGATCAATGATTAAGGCTTTCTGATCCTGTGCTGACTGTATCAGCCAGATATAATTATCCGTAAATGCGTTTACGGCATGAATTTGGAACATGGTTAACTCCTGGCAGACAACCTATGTGTGATTATAAAGAGCGTAATCGCGAGATGACACAGTGGTGGCACTCGTCACTTGCTGAGTATTTACAGGGGCAGGAGCAGCAGTGGCTACAGCATCAGCAAACCATGTTGCATGGCTATTTTCAACTGCAACTTGGGGGCCAGACGGTCATTTTACCGCCTTCGACCCACCACTGTTACCAAGCGTTGCTGGGGGAGTACGGGCAGTTTTATGCTGAACTCGAACAATTGCCATTGAAGTCTGCCAGCATCGATGTGTTGTTATTACAGCATGTCTTGGAATTTTCCCGGCAACCACATCAAGTATTACGCGAAGCGGACCGGGTGTTAACGGAGGATGGCACCTTAGTGTTGTTATGTTTTAACCCATTCAGCTTGTGGGGGGGGCGGCGCGTGTTTTCTTGGCAGGATCAGATGCCGTGGCGCGGACAGTTTTTTTCCCGGCAACGCCTGAAAGACTGGCTGTCTTTGCTGGGCTTTGACATTATTGAAGCGCGCTCCTTGCTCTATGCACCACCGCTGAAAAGCACAGTCTGGCAGGAGCGCAGTGTATTTATAGAACGATGGGGGATGCGGCTTTGGCCTTGTTTTGGCGGGGTGACGGCAATTGTTGCAAAAAAACGCACACTGCTGGTCAGACCATTACCAAGCCGCTGGCAAAATAGAAAATTATTTACCAAGCCACAACTGGTCGCGTCTCCTGCGGCCCGAAAAGGACATTGATGGAACAGATTGAACTGATTACTGATGGTGCCTGCAGTGGTAATCCCGGCCCGGGCGGCTGGGGCGCCATATTACGCGCCAAAGGAAACGAAAAAGAATTATCCGGTGGTGAAAAACTAACCACAAATAACCGTATGGAAATGATGGCTGTCATTGCAGGGCTTGAGGCATTGAAAAGACCCTGTCATGTTACGATTACCACCGATTCGCAATACGTGATGAAAGGTATGACGGAATGGTTAGCTGGCTGGAAAGCCAGAAACTGGCGAACGGCAGCCCGACAACCAGTTAAAAATGCTGATTTATGGCAACGCCTCGACGCTGCTGTACAACCGCATAAGGTTGATTGGCGCTGGGTTCGTGGCCACGACGGCCATCCGGATAATGAGCGTGCCGATAAATTAGCGGTCGCCGCACGACTTTACGTTACACAACAGGATTAACTAATGGCAGAACACAGCGCGATACGACAGATCGTCCTTGATACCGAAACGACTGGTCTGAGCACGGCTGATGACCACCGTATTATCGAAATTGGTTGTGTGGAACTGATTAATCGACGCCTCACCGGGGCAACGTTTCATCAGTACATCAATCCGCAACGGGAAATTGATGCTGGCGCAGTTGAGGTGCACGGCATCACCAATGATTTTCTGGCAGACAAGCCGCTGTTTGCTGATATTGCTGAGGATTTTCTGCGTTTTGTCGATGGCGCGGAGCTGGTTATTCATAACGCCGTGTTTGACGTCGGGTTTTTAAATCATGAACTTGCCAAGGTGGGTAATCTGCCGATGATTGATAGCATCTGCAGCGTTCTCGACACCCTGAAAATGGCGCGGGACAAACATCCCGGACAGAAAAATAATCTTGATACCTTGTGCAGGCGCTATGGCGTAGATAACTCAAACCGTGAATTGCACGGCGCGTTGCTGGATGCTGAGATTCTTGCGGACGTCTACCTGATGATGACAGGTGGGCAGGTCAGCCTGACACTCGTGGCCGAGGAAGATGAAACCCAACAGGCGGATGAGCAGGAGGCTGTCGGGATAATTGAGCGACCAAAAACGACATTAAAAGTGATTCAGGCTGATACGCAAGAGCTGGCTGCGCACCAGGCAATGCTGGAAAAGCTCCAGAGCAGTAGTGGTGGAAACTGTGTTTGGCTGAAAGAAAGATAACCGTACTGGCAGAAAAAGTTCAATTTATTGCTTGAAATCAGATTTTTTATCCCCAGATAGATGCTTTGTGTTGAGCAAATGCGGAATTGAAAAATCATGAGCAATGAAGAAATCGAAAAATCGACGACCGATGCGGAGTTCGTTGAATCCACCCTGGAAACAGAGCAGCAGGGCGGTGGTGCTGAAAGTGATGTCATAAAACAGCTGGAAGAAGCACGCAACAAAGCCGATGAAAACTGGAACGAGCTGCTACGTGCCAGAGCCGATCTGGAAAATCTGCGACGCAGACACAGCCGAGATCTGGAAAATGCTCACAAGCATGCGCTGGATAAGTTTGTCACCGAGTTATTACCTATTTGCGACAGCCTTGAATACGGTCTGGATGCGGCTAAAACACCAGAAGCCAATCTGGAAGCCGTGCGTGACGGTATGGAAATGACGCTGAAAATGTTCATGAGCTCGATCGGCAAGTTCGGTCTGGAACAAGTAGATCCTCAAAATGAAGCCTTTGATCCGGAATTACATCAGGCGATGGCAATGCAGCCGGCAGAAGGCGTAGAAGCAAATCAGGTATTGACGGTGATGCAGAAAGGCTATCGCTTTAATGGTCGTTTGCTGCGTCCGGCGATGGTCGTGGTTTCGCAATAACCGGATCAAAATTAAGGGCTTGAAATCACTATTTCGTGCCCCATCTATATCACAGCGGCTGGAACAGCCAGACATACTAAGTACGATGGAGTAAAAAATTATGGCAAGAATTATTGGGATTGACTTGGGCACGACCAACTCGTGCGTTGCAGTGATGGATGACGGTAAAGCCCGTGTGATAGAGAACAGCGAAGGCGATCGTACAACACCTTCCATCATTGCTTTTAATAAAGACAATGAAGTTATGGTTGGCCAGTCTGCCAAACGTCAGGCGGTGACCAACCCGAAAAATACACTGTACGCCATTAAACGACTGATTGGTCGCAAGTTTAAAGACGATGCCGTGCAGCGCGATATCGCGATGGTGCCTTATAGCATTGTGGAAGCAGACAATGGCGATGCCTGGGTCGAGGCCAATGGTAAGAAAATGGCGCCACCAGAAATTTCTGCGCGGGTTTTGATGAAAATGAAAAAAACCGCAGAAGAGTTTCTTGGTGAAGAAGTTACTCAGGCTGTTGTGACGGTACCGGCTTACTTTAACGATTCACAGCGTCAGGCAACCAAGGACGCGGGTAAAATTGCCGGTCTGGAAGTCAAGCGGATCATCAATGAGCCAACTGCTGCGGCACTGGCTTATGGTATGGATAAAAAGCGTGGTGACTCCACGGTCGTTGTTTATGACTTGGGTGGTGGTACTTTTGACGTATCGATTATCGAAATTGCCGATATTGAAGGCGAGCATCAGTTTGAAGTATTGGCGACCAACGGTGATACCTTCCTGGGTGGTGAAGACTTTGACCAGCGTATTATTGATTTCCTGGTTGCCGAATTCAAAAAAGACCAAAGTGTTGATCTGAGTAAAGATCCGCTGGCATTACAGCGGCTGAAAGATGCTGCAGAGAAAGCCAAAATCGAACTGTCTTCCAGCCAGCAAACAGACATTAATCTGCCATACATTACTGCGGATGCCAGTGGTCCTAAACATCTGGAAATCCGTCTGACCCGCGCCAAACTGGAGTCTCTGGTAGAAGATCTGATTGCTCGCAGTATGGAACCATGCAAAGTCGCACTGAAAGATGCTGGCCTGAGTGTCTCTGACATTAACGACGTGATTCTGGTTGGTGGACAGACCCGCATGCCGAAAGTGCAGGAAGCGGTGAAAGAAATGTTTGGTAAAGAGCCTCGTCGCGATGTGAATCCTGATGAAGCCGTCGCTGTTGGTGCGGCTATCCAGGCAGCTGTGCTGGCGGGTGATGTTAAAGACGTATTGCTTTTGGACGTGACACCATTAAGCCTCGGCATTGAAACAATGGGCGGTGTGATGACCAAACTGGTTGAGAAGAACACCACCATTCCGACAAAGGCACAACAAGTGTTTTCGACGGCAGATGATAATCAGCCTGCGGTCACTATTCACGTACTGCAAGGTGAGCGTGAAATGGCTTCTGCCAATAAATCGCTGGGACGTTTTGACCTGGCGGATATTCCACCGGCACCACGCGGCACACCGCAAATTGAAGTCACGTTCGATATTGATGCTAACGGTATTCTGAATGTATCGGCGAAAGACAAAGCCACCGGTAAAGAGCAGTCGATTGTGATTAAAGCGTCAAGCGGCCTGTCTGAGGAAGAAGTGGAAAAAATGGTTAAGGATGCGGAAGCGCATGCTGATGAAGACCGTAAATTCCATGAGTTGGTTACAGCGCGTAATCAGGCCGATGGTTTAATTCATGCAACCAACAAGTCACTGGCAGATTTGGGTGACAAAGTGGAGGCAGATGAAAAGGCCAACATTGAAGCAGCCATTGAAGCCTTACAAGAAGCGCTGAAAGGCGAAGACAAGGCGGACATTGAAGCTAAAACAACCGCACTGTCTGAGGTGGCAGGTAAATTAGCCGAGCGTGCTTATGCAGAAAATGCAGAAGCAGGTAATAGCGATGCGGCTGATGGTGCATCTGCACAAAATGATGATGTCGTTGATGCTGAGTTTGAAGAAGTTGATGACGACAAGAAAAACGCGTAATCACCCTGCATAACCATCAAGACAGGCGTAGGCATCAGGCCTGCGCCTGTCTTGTTTAAGAGATACAAGAAAAACAAACATGGCCAAACAAGACTATTACGAGCTACTGGGGGTAGCACGCACTGCGACAGAAGCTGAGATCAAAAAAGCATACCGTCGTATGGCGATGAAATATCATCCAGATCGCAATCCGGATGATGCTACTGCCGAAGCAAAGTTCAAAGAGGTAAAAGAAGCTTACGAAATTCTTTCTGATAGCCAAAAGCGTGCGGCTTATGATCAGTTTGGTCATGCTGGTGTGGATGGCAGTGCGGGTGGCGGATTCAGAAGTTCTGGTGGTTTTAGCGATATTTTTGGCGATGTATTCAATGATATTTTTGGTGGTGGCGGCAGCAGCCAGAGTTTTCGTGGTGCCGACTTACGTTACCGCCTTGATCTGACATTAGAAGAAGCCGTCGCCGGTACCACCGCTAAAATTCGCATTCCGGTTAACGTGGAATGTAAAACCTGTGAGGGCAGTGGTGCCAAAAAAGGCACTCAGCCTGTGACATGTACAACCTGTGGTGGTCATGGTCAGGTGCGCATCCAGCAAGGTTTCTTTACGGTGCAGCAGGCGTGTCCGCACTGTCGTGGCACTGGCAAGATGATTCAGGACCCCTGTGCAGATTGTCATGGCGAGGGAGTCGTACAGGAGCATAAAACGCTGTCTGTCAAAGTGCCTGCTGGTGTGGATACCGGCGACAGGATTCGTCTTGCCGGTGAAGGTGAAGCCGGCTCGCGCGGTGCCCCCGCAGGTGACTTGTACGTTGAGGTAGCTGTTAAGCGCCACGATGTATTTACCCGCGATGGCAATAACCTGTTTTCTGACGTGCCAATCAGTTTTACCACGGCCTGCCTGGGCGGTGAGGTCGAAGTACCGACTCTGGCAGGTAAAGCCGTATTGAAAATCCCGGAAGGTACGCAGACCGGCCAACAGTTCAGGCTGCGTGAAAAAGGTGTCAAATCGGTGCGCACAGGTGAAATTGGTGACCTGATGTGTCGGGTTATTATTGAAACCCCCGTTAAACTGTCCAAAAAACAAAAAGCTCTATTGCAGGAGTTTGCTGACACCATGGAAGGGACGGGGGCAACACATAGCCCAAAACATGAATCGTGGCTTGATGCAGTAAAGCGTTTTTTTGAATAAGCTGTTTGCCAATAAGAAGCTGACCGGGTTATTTTTCCAGTCAGCTTTTATTTTCTGAACCTACGCCATAAGGAATTGTTAGCCATGGCTATTAATATCGCAATTAACGGCGCTGCTGGCCGGATGGGACGTTGTTTGATTCAGGCGGTTGCGGAAACCGATGGATTACAGTTGGCCGCGGCCATTGATCGTCCGGAATCGACATTAATGGGTGTTGATGCGGGGGAACTGGCCGGCATCGGCAAGCTGGGTGTGCCGCTTTCGAGCGATCTGCACGCCGCGACCCGGCAGGCTGATGTGATTATTGACTTCACTCTGCCCGAAGCGACAATGGCTTTATTGCCGTTGTGTGTAGAAAATCAATGCCGTCCGGTGATTGGCACTACCGGTTTTGATGCAGCACAAAAACAGCAAATCCAACAGTCAGCTGAAAAGGTGGCGGTGTTATTGGCGCCCAATATGAGTGTTGGGGTCAATCTCTCGCTGAAGTTACTGGATTTGGCTGCGCGCGTTTTGGGTGACAGCGTGGATATCGAGATCATTGAAGCGCATCACCGTCACAAAGTAGATGCTCCTTCCGGTACGGCGCTACGCATGGGCGAAGTCGTTGCCGATGCGCTGGGGCGTAATTTAAAAGAGTGTGCGGTCTATGGGCGAGAGGGCCGGACTGGTGAACGGGATCGTCAGACCATAGGCTTTGCCACCGTCAGGGCGGGTGATGTTGTGGGTGATCATACGGTGCTGTTTGCTGCAGAAGGCGAGCGCATCGAAATCACGCATAAGGCCTCCAGTCGTATGACCTTTGCCTATGGAGCGATGCGCGCCTCAACATGGCTGATGCAGCAACCACCAGGTCTGTTTGATATGCAGGACGTACTGGATCTGAAAGCGTAATTTACAGTTGCTCAGCCTGTTTTCGTGCTGCTTTGGCGGCAGAGCGATCACCGGCTTTAGTGCGGATATCAGCCAACAGTAACCAGAAACGCTTCTGCTGGGCACTGTCGCCTTGCGCATAGGAAATACCTTTCAAAGCGACTTGTTCCGCCAGACGGTAATCTTCCAGTTCATAATGCGTTTGCGCCAGCTGGTAATAGACTTTGGGATCGCGTGGGGCAATACGTTGTGCCCGTTGCAAACGTGATTGTGCTGCGGAAAGGTTTCCTTGCTGCTGATATTGCTGCGCATCGCTTAATAACGCCAGTACTGCCGGATTGGTGGGTGCGGTGGCGGGTTTAGTGGCTGGCGCTGGCTTTTCAGCCACTGCTGGCGGGATGACTTCAGGGGCTTGCGAGCTGTCTGCAGTCGAGGGTTGCGAGCGGGGTTCTGCAGGCTCAACAGGTGGTTTTTGTGTTAGTGGAGCGGTGCTACAAGCCGACAACAAGATGACCAGACTGGTCATGGTAAACAGTAGCTTGGAAATGTTTGTTGGCATAGAGAACCTATCTGAACAAGTCTTTTACCCAATCAATTGAACGTTTGATCGGGTTTTCGGTAAAGGTTTCTTCGGGCATTGCGCAGCTTGCCATTTCGGTTGGTGCTGTGCCGATAATAAACGGAATTTGCCTGATATCTTCACATAAATCGTCAGCCAGTTTACCACTTTCAGGTTCAATCCACTGCATCTCAACGCCTTGCGGCATGGTCGGCTCAAACGACTGCAGCGGTTCCTCAGCGATAAAGTTTGTCCACACACGCAGCGCACCACTCGAACCGGTGATCGGCATTGGACTGTTATCATCCAGCCCTAGCCAGACGACAGCAAGGCGGTTTCCGGTAAAGCCGGCAAACCAGCTATCGCGCTGACGATCCGATGTGCCGGTTTTGCCGGCGCTGTTAATATTCATCGGTAACTGCTGATAAATACGGCGCGCGGTGCCATTGCGGGTGACTTGCTGCAAGTTGTATTGCAGCAGATACATTGGTTGTTCATCAATGGTCTGTTGTAACTGAAATGGATAGCTCGACAGCTGTTCACCGGCGCTGTCGGTCACGGTACGAATGGTTCGTGGCGGGATCTGAAAGCCATTGGCAGCAATGGTTTGGTACATGGTCGCGACTTCCAGCGTTGATAAACTCTGTGCGCCAAGCAGGAGGGAGGGATACGCCTGGAGCTTGCGCTCTACGCCTAAGCGCTGCAGGGTATCGATCACCTTCTCCAGTCCCAAATCCATCCCCAGTTTTGCGGTGGATAGATTATAGGAATTGGTCAAAGCTTCATGTAGCGGAACGCTGCCATGGGCGTTGCCATCGAAGTTTTTCGGCTCCCAGCGTTGCTGATTAGGTAAGGTCAAGCTAAAAGGCGAGTCATCCAATGGACTTATCAGCGTGTAGCCTTGCTCCAGTGCCGTCAGGTAAATCGCCGGTTTAATCAGTGAGCCAATTGGGCGACTGGCATCCAGAGCACGATTAAATCCCTGATAGCGGGTGTGACGATCGCCTATCAGCGCCAGTATTTCACCGGTCTGTGGCTCGGTGACCACCATACTGCCTTGCAGCTTGTTCAAGTTGTCGCCATAGTGTTTGCCAAGATCGTCAATCGTATTGACCAAGGCAGCTTCGGCCTTGTGTTGGCTGATGGGATCCAGGCTGGTGAAAACTTGTAAGCCTTCTGAGCTTAGATCTTCGTCTTTATATTCTTTACGTAATTGTCGCTTCACCAAGTCAAGATAGGCTGGATAGGCTTCTTTCATTGACTGGCCGGCGGGCACCACATCCAGCTCGGCTGTAGAAGCCAACAGATACTGTTCTTCGCTGATACTGCCTTGCTGGTACAAAATGGTCAGTACCAGATTGCGCCGCTGTTTGGCCCGATCAGGATGACGGCGCGGATCGTAATAGGACGGGCCTTTGACCAAGCCGGCCAGCAGTGCCAGTTGGTGTAGTTCCAGTTCATCTAGCGGTTGGGCAAAATAATAGGCTGCGCCAAGCCCAAAGCCATGAATAGCACGATTGCCGGATTGGCCGAGATAGACTTCATTTAAATAAGCTTCCAGAATTTCATCTTTGCTGTAATGCCATTCCAGCAGGATTGCCATGGGCATTTCCAGCAGTTTGCGCAGTAATGTGCGATCGGCAGTGAGATAAAAATTTTTAATCAGTTGCTGTGTTAACGTACTGCCACCTTGGACGAAGGCGCCGGCACGAATATTGGCTATAGTTGCCCGAGCAATCCCTCTGGGGGAAATGCCAAAGTGTTGGTAAAAATCACGATCTTCAATGGCAATCAAGGCATCGATAAAGGCTTGTGGGGCTTGTTCGAGCTGAATTAAGTCGCGATCTTCATTGTTCAATGGATAAATGCCACCGATTAATGCTGGTTCCAGACGCACCAATGTCAATTCTTTCTGCTCGGCCGTGGTTAGCTGATTGAGCATTGCTGCAGAAAATTGTAAATGTAGTTTTCTGGCAGGCTCATTCTCATCAGGAAATTGAAAACCGCGGGTCACAATAGTGGCCTGCGCGTTCGAGAAAGCGGCTTGCCCGGGTGAGTTGGCGCTGTCAACGAATTGGTAGCCTAATGCTTGCAGTTCAATTTTTAGATCGGCTATTGACAGTGGTGCGCCACGGTAGAGTTCCAGCGGCCTGGCGTAGACCTTGGCAGGTAAGGCCCAGCGTTTTCCTTCAAATTCGCTACGCACCCGAAAGTCCAGAAAAGCAAGGGTAATGGCAGCGATGAGCGCTAACAGCAAAAACAGGATAATAAGTATTTTTGCGCTTATCACCCGGCGGAAAAAAGATTTAGCACCTTTGGGTAGAGTTGTTTTATATTTGGCCACAATGTTTCTTGTATAAATAATGAACACTAAAAAATAGTGTGATAGACATCGGAGGATCTTAAAGTAATCTCGCCAGCTTTTCCGTTAATGTATTCATGTCATTCCAGATTTTATCGATAGCGCTACTGGCTGACAGTGGTGCTACATGTTGGCACATATTGTAAACACCTCCAACAGAGCTGCCATCAGCCGCTAAGTTCAGGTTTATACAGCGGTTCCTATATTTAGCGTTGTTAATTTTTTTCTGGTACGATCTGTGGTCACGATTTATTTCCATAACTGCCATTTTCGGCTGAAGTATGTCGAAAATCATAAGAGATTTAACGGAAACGTATGGTTAGTACAGAAACACCAATATGTGAATTTGGCAAGCCGGCGATTGATTTTTCTCTGCCCGGAGTTGATGGCAACATTTGGACACTGGAGCAATGCCGCGGTGAAAATGGCTTACTGGTTATGTTCATTTGTAATCACTGTCCTTATGTCAAAGCGATACTCGATCGATTGGTGCGCGATACCAATGAACTCAAAACACTCGGTATTAATGCTGTCGCTATTTCTGCCAACGATGTCGCTGATTACCCCGAAGATTCCTTCGACAATATGAAACTTGTCGCTGACCAAAACGGTTTTTCCTTCCCATATTTATACGATGAAACACAACAGGTTGCTCAAGCCTATGGTGCGGTATGCACGCCGGATTTCTTTGGTTATAACAAAGATCTGTCGTTGCAATACCGTGGCCGGTTAGATGCCAGCCGTAAAGAAGCCGCTGCAGCGGACGTTCGCCGTGATTTATTTGAAGCGATGCAACAAGTCGCCCAAACCGGTCATGGCCCACAACAACAGATACCCAGTATGGGCTGCTCCATCAAATGGCGGACAGCTTAATTTTTTTAATAGGAGAACGTAGATAATGGCTACACGTAGACATTTGGCAAATGCTATCCGTGCGTTGAGCATGGATGCAGTGCAAAAAGCTAATTCAGGCCATCCGGGTGCCCCGATGGGTATGGCGGATATTGCTGAAGTACTGTGGAACGACCACCTGAAACACAACCCGAGCAACCCGAACTGGGCTGATCGTGACCGTTTCATTCTGTCTAATGGCCACGGCTCCATGCTGATTTATTCATTGCTGCATTTAAGCGGCTATGACTTGCCGATGGATTCCATCAAAACTTTCCGCCAACTGCATTCACAATGTGCTGGTCACCCAGAATATGGTTATGCGCCGGGTATTGAAACGACAACCGGCCCATTAGGGCAAGGTATTACCAATGGTGTTGGTTTTGCAATGGCTGAAAAACTGCTGGCTGACCAATTTAACAAACCGGGTCATGACATTGTTAACCACCATACTTATGTCTTCATGGGCGATGGTTGTTTGATGGAAGGTGTGTCTCATGAAGCATGTGCGTTGGCTGGCACCTGGGGGCTGGGCAACCTGATTGCCTTCTGGGATGACAACAATATCTCTATCGATGGTCACATTGATGGCTGGTACACCGATGACACTGTTAAACGTTTCGAAGCTTACGGCTGGCACGTGCAATCGGTTGATGGTCACGACGCTGACGCAATCAATAAAGCGATTGAAGCAGCGAAAGCGGTTACTGATAAACCTTCACTGATCTGCTGTAAAACGATTATCGGTTACGGTTCACCTAATAAGAGCGCAAGCCATGATTGTCATGGTGCCGCACTGGGTGAAGAAGAAGTTGCACTGACCCGTAAGGAATTGGGCTGGGAATACGAGCCGTTTGTGATTCCTGAAGACGTTTATGCTGGTTGGGATGCTAAAGAAAAAGGCGCCAGCGTTGAAGCGGCCTGGAACGAAAAATTTGCCGCTTATGAAAAAGAATATCCAGAGCTGGCTGCAGAGTTCAAACGCCGCATGGCGGGTGAGTTACCAGCAAACTGGAAGCAAGTAACAGACGCATTTATTGCTGAAACCAATGAAAAAGCAGAAAGCCTGGCTTCCCGTCAAGCGTCACAAAAAGCGATTACAGCCCTTGCACCAGTGCTGCCTGAGTTCCTCGGTGGTAGTGCTGACCTGACTGGTTCTAACCTGACCAGCTGCCCAAGCTTTAAGCATGTTTCTGGTAAAGAGCCAGGTAACTACATTTCGTACGGTGTTCGTGAGTTCGGGATGTATGCCATTATGAACGGCATGGCATTGCATGGCGGCTTGCTGCCTTTCGGTGGTACGTTCCACATGTTCTCTGATTATGCGAAATCAGCACTGCGTATGGCAGCTTTGATGAAGCAGCGTACTATCGCGGTATTGACGCATGACTCAATCGGTCAGGGTGAAGATGGCCCGACACACCAACCAATCGAAAATACTGCTGGTCTGCGTTATATCCCGAATATGGATGTATGGCGTCCTGCGGATTCGGTGGAGGTAGCAGTAGCCTGGGTTGTTGCTGTTGAACGCCAAGATGGTCCGACCAGTCTGATCCTGAGTCGCCAAGGCATTCCAGGTCGTAAGCATGACACGGCTGACTTTGAAGCTATTCGTAAAGGTGGTTATGTACTGTCTGAAGCGAAAGGCGGTAAAGCGGATGTTATCTTGATCGCAACCGGTTCGGAAGTGGATCTGGCGGCGAAAGCGCAAGAAGCTCTGGCTGCCGAAGGTATCAATGCACGTGTTGTATCGATGCCTTCAACTAACGTGTTCGATCGTCAGGACCAAGCATACAAAGACAGTGTTCTGACTCCCGGCGTAAAACGTGTTTCTGTTGAAGCTGGCGTGACTGACTTCTGGCGTAAATACGTTGGTCTGGAAGGCGGTACCGTTGGTATCGATACCTTTGGTGAGTCTGCACCAGGTGGCGTATTGATGGAACACTTCGGTTTCACCGTCGATAACGTTGTGAAAACAGTTAAATCTGTTCTGTAGTAACACAACGGATGTAGCAAGCTGTTAAAAGGGATGTGGCCAGCGAGGTGTTTTACCTGCTGGCCATTTTTCCTGAAACAGATGTTTGATAACTGCAGTTTTTTACAAGATTTCAGTTCTGAGACAAAAAAAATCGATTCAGAGGAAACACAATGACTATCAAGGTAGGTATTAACGGTTTTGGCCGTATTGGCCGCATGGCGTTTCGTGCAGCAATAAAAGATTTTCCCGGGATTGAAGTCGTGGCAATTAACGATTTGCTTGATCCCGAGTATCTGGCTTATATGCTCAAGTATGACTCTGTTCATGGCAGGTTTGACGGTGATGTAACGGTCAAAGATGGTCATTTGGTAGTGAACGGAAAAACCATCCGGGTCACTGCCGAGCGTAATCCTGCTGATTTAAAGTGGGGCGATGTCGGTGCTGATCTGGTGATCGAATGCACCGGTTTTTTCCTGACAGAAGAGTCCTGCCAGGCACACCTTGATGCCGGCGCTAAAAAAGTTGTGCAGTCTGCGCCATCCAAAGACCATACGCCGATGTTTGTCTATGGGGTAAATCATCAACAATATGCTGGTGAAGCAATCGTTTCAGCAGCGTCTTGCACAACTAATGCGTTGGCACCAGTGGCCAAAGTCTTGCACGACAGCTTTGGTATCAAGCGCGGTTTGATGACCACAGTGCATGCTGCTACAGCTACACAGAAAACAGTTGATGGCCCATCAATGAAAGATTGGCGAGGCGGACGGGGTATTCTGGAAAATATTATTCCTTCTTCTACCGGCGCTGCCAAAGCCGTGGGTAAGGTATTGCCGGAGTTAAATGGTAAACTGACCGGCATGGCATTGCGGGTGCCGACATCTGATGTGTCCGTTGTGGATTTGACGGTTGAACTGGCAACTGAAACCAGCTACGAAGCAATTTGCAATGCAATGAAGGTAGCAGCGGAAGGCGATTTGAAGGGTGTTCTGGGATATACCACTGACTGTGTGGTATCTACCGACTTTCGTGGACATACGGCACCGTCTATTTTTGATGTCGGTGCTGGCATCGCGCTGGATGGTACGTTTGTTAAAGTCGTTGCATGGTATGACAATGAATACGGCTATACCTGCAATATGATGCGTCTGGTTGAGCACGTTGCTCGTTAATCTTAGTGTCTTTTAGCCGGTAAAAAATACTCCAAGGCTTCCTGAAAAGGGGGCCTTTTTTTGTGCAAAACGAAGACTATAATCAGAACTGGTTCACATTGTTGAATCTGAAAAAAAAAAAACAGGGGACAAGGCTTTATGTCAGTAATAAAAATGGTTGATTTGGATTTAGCGGGAAAACGCGTGTTGATACGGCAGGATTTGAATGTGCCACTCAAGTCTGGCGTGGTGGCCGATGATACGCGTATTCATGCTTCACTACCTACCATTAAACTGGCATTGGAAAAAGGTGCCAAGGTGATGATTATGTCTCACCTTGGTCGACCGGCCGAAGGGGAATATGAGCATAAATATTCATTGGCCCCAGTCGCTAACTACCTGTCCGCCCTGTTGAATATGTCTGTTCGTCTGGAACAGAACTGGCTGGAGCAAGAATTCCTGCCGGTGGCCGATGGTGAAGTCGTGCTATGCGAGAACGTTCGTTTCAACCTGGGGGAGAAAGCCAACGATGATGCGTTGGCAAAACGTATGGCCCAGATGTGCGATGTGTTTGTTATGGATGCTTTTGGTACGGCGCACCGTGCTCACGCTTCCACCCATGGCATTGCCAAGTATGCGCCGGTGGCTTGTGCCGGACCGCTATTGTCAGCTGAACTGGATGCTTTATCCAAAGCGCTGGAAAATCCTGCGCGACCGATGGTGGCGATTGTCGGCGGCTCCAAGGTTTCCAGCAAGCTTACGGTGCTGGAAACGCTCTCTAAAAAAGTTGATCAATTAATTGTTGGAGGCGGTATTGCCAATACCTTTATTGCCGCTGCTGGCCATGATGTTGGTCAGTCTTTATATGAAGAGGAGCTGATTGATACCTGCAAAAAACTCTCCGCTGATGCTGTCAGCCGTGGCGGATCTATCCCCGTTCCTCAGGATGTAGTGTGTGGTAAATATTTCGCTGAAAATGCTGAGGCAGAGCTAAAAGCGGTTGAAAAGGTAGCTGCTGACGATATGATTTTTGATATCGGGCCGAAATCTGTTGCCGAGCTGGTTGATATTATCAAACAAGCTGGTACGGTTGTCTGGAACGGTCCGCTAGGTGTGTTTGAGTTCAGTCAGTTTGGAGAAGGCACCAAAGAGATTGCGATGGCGATTGCCGAGTCGAAGGCTTTTTCCATTGCCGGTGGGGGCGATACACTGGCTGCGGTTTCCAAGTATAAAATCTGTGATGACATTTCCTATATTTCTACGGGTGGCGGAGCTTTCCTTGAGTTTTTGGAAGGAAAAAAATTACCGGCGGTGGCCATCCTTGAGCAACGTGCCAGTGAATAACTGATGAGAGTATGACGATGGCTGCGCGGCGGAGAACGAAAATTGTTGCTACCTTGGGTCCTGCGACAAGTGATCCAGCCGTTATTGATGCAATGATTGCAGCGGGAATGAATGTGGTGCGACTTAATTTTTCGCATGGTGCTGCACAAACCCACATTGCGATGGCCGAACTGGTACGAGATCGCGCGCGCGCTTTTGGCCGCCCGGTTGGTGTGCTGGTAGACTTGCAGGGGCCAAAGATCCGTATTTCCCGCTTTAAAAATGGCGGCGTGGAACTGGCAGAAAATGCATCGTTTACCCTTAATGCGGCGCTGGCGGATAATGCCGGTGATAATTTGCAAGTGGGTGTTGATTACAAGTCCTTGCCACACGATGTAAAGCGTGGCGATACCCTATTGCTGG
>CANRLD010000015.1 GCA_947631375.1 uncultured Methylophaga sp.
CCATGCACATGGAGCCATGGGATGGTCCGGCCGGCGTCGTCATTACCGATGGTCGTTATGCGGCCTGCACACTGGATCGAAATGGTTTGCGTCCCGCCCGTTATGTGATTACCAAAGATCGTCATATCACGCTGGCGTCAGAAGTTGGCGTTTACAACTATCAGCCAGAAGAGGTTGTAACAAAAGGACGCTTGAAACCCGGGCAAATGCTGGCGGTAGACACCCATAGTGGCGAGTTGCTGCTACCTGACGATATCAACACGCTGTTGAAAACAGCCCAGCCGTACCGCCAATGGCTGAAGACCAATCAACGGCGACTGCTGGACAACAACAATGATGCGCAGCATGTTTTGCCCGATATTCAGGGCGAGCAATTGGCGGTGTTTGAAAAAATGTTCGGTGTCAGTTTTGAAGAGCGTGATCAAGTCCTTCGGGTGCTGGGGGAAATCGGACAAGAAGCCGTTGGTTCAATGGGGGATGACAGTCCTTTTGCAGTACTGTCGCAAAAAGTGCGCTCACTGTACGACTATTTCCGTCAGCAGTTCGCCCAGGTAACTAATCCGCCCATTGATCCGCTGCGGGAAAATATTGTTATGTCGCTGGAAACCTGCCTCGGCCGGGAGCGCAATCTGTTTGTAGAAAGCGCCGATCATGCGCGGCGGGTGGTTCTGGATTCGCCTATTCTGAGTGAAAGTCTGTTTCGGCAAATCCTCCAACTGGCTGATGACGATAGCGAATATAAACCTTACCGTATTTCACTGAGTTATCAGGCGGATGCTTCTCTGGAGCAGGCGATTGAGAGCATCTGTGCCGATGCTGAGCAAGCAGTGCGCAATGGTCATGTTGTGCTGATCCTCAGTGATCGTGATCTTGCCCGGGGCTGGTTGCCGGTGCATGCCTTGTTGGCGGTGGGCGCCGTACATCAGCATTTGATTAAGGCGGGATTGCGCTGTGATGCCAATTTAGTAGTCGAAACAGCAACCGCGCGGGATCCGCATCATTTCGGGGTGTTGCTGGGTTATGGTGCCACGGCGATCTATCCTTATCTGGCCTATGCTTGTTTGCAGGATCTGTGTGTCACTGATGAAATCAAGGATATTACGCACGCTGAGCTGGCAGGCCATTACCGGAAAGGCATCAACAAAGGCCTGTTCAAAATCATTTCAAAAATGGGTATTTCCACCATCGCCAGTTATCGCGGCGCACAACTATTTGAAATAGTTGGTCTGGATGCCGCCGTTGTCGAGAAATGCTTTACTGCGACCACCAGCCGGATCGGCGGTGCCGGTTTTGCAGAGCTGCAGGCGGATCAACAGCAACTAGCCGAGCAAGCCTGGAATCAGCGTAAAAAACGCGATCAGGGCGGCCTGCTGAAATTTATTCACGGCGGCGAATTCCACGCCTATAACCCCGATGTGATTAGCACACTGCAAAAGGCGGTGCAAGGCGGCAACTATGATGATTACAAAAGTTATGCTGCGTTAGTCAATGAACGTGCGCCAATGGTGCTGCGTGACTTGTTGGCGGTCAAGCTGGCAGACACACCGCTGGCTATTGAAGAAGTCGAAGACCTTGGTGCCATTCTAAAACGTTTTGACAGTGCCGGTATGTCGCTCGGCGCTTTATCACCGGAGGCGCATGAAGCACTGGCGATTGCGATGAACCGTCTGGGTGGACGTTCCAATTCCGGTGAAGGCGGAGAAGATCCTGCCCGCTACGGTAACGAGCGTGTTTCCAAAATCAAACAAATCGCTTCAGGCCGTTTTGGTGTGACGCCGGATTATTTGGTCAATGCCGAAGTGCTGCAGATTAAAGTTGCACAAGGTGCCAAGCCGGGAGAAGGTGGTCAGCTGCCCGGTGATAAAGTGAATCAGATGATTGCAACGCTGCGTCACTCTGTACCGGGAATAACCTTGATTTCACCGCCACCGCATCATGATATTTATTCAATAGAAGACCTGGCGCAACTGATTTTTGACCTGAAACAGATTAACCCGCAAGCGCTGGTGTCAGTGAAGCTGGTGTCACAGGCCGGAGTGGGGACAGTGGCGGCTGGCGTTGCCAAATCCTACGCTGATTTGATCACCATTTCAGGCTATGACGGTGGCACGGGAGCTAGCCCGTTGACCTCGGTCAAATATGCGGGTGGCCCGTGGGAGCTGGGCTTAAGTGAAGCCCACCAGACATTACGTGCCAATGATTTGCGCGACAAGGTGCGCTTGCAGACAGATGGTGGTCTGAAAACAGGGCTGGACGTGGTCAAAGCCGCCATTCTTGGTGCGGAAAGCTTTGGTTTTGGTACCGGGCCAATGGTGGCTCTGGGCTGTAAATATCTACGCATCTGCCATTTGAATAACTGTGCGACTGGCGTTGCCACGCAGAATGAGACGCTGCGCAGCCAACACTTTATCGGCTTGCCGCAGATGGTGATGAATTACTTCCAGTTTGTCGCTCGTGAAACGCGTGAATGGCTTGCCAAGCTGGGTGTACGCAGCCTGCAGGAGTTGATTGGCCGTACAGATCTGCTGGAAGTGTTGCCGGGAACTACGACTAAACAGCAAAAGCTGGATCTACAGCCGTTACTGTCGAGTGCCGGTGTGGCGAAAGACAAGCCACGGTTCTGCGTGACACCTAAAAATGCGCCTTATGATAAAGGTGAGCTGGCCGAACAGATGCTGGTAGATATTAAGTCGGCCATTACCAATAAAACCGGCGGCAGCTTCAGCTATAAGGTTCGTAATATCCATCGCTCAATTGGCGCACGATTATCAGGTGAGATTGCCAGACATCACGGCAACTATGGCATGAGCGACAAGCCAATCCGGCTGCATTTGCAAGGCTCGGCCGGGCAAAGCTTCGGTGTGTTTAATGCCGGTGGTCTGGAAATGACGCTGCAAGGCGATGCGAATGACTACGTTGGTAAAGGAATGGCCGCCGGTAAGCTGACGATCTATCCCTCGCCGGAAAGTGAGTTTGCAACACAAGATGCCAGCATTATCGGTAATACTTGTCTGTACGGCGCAACCGGCGGCGAATTGTTTGCAGCGGGCAGGGCGGGTGAACGCTTTGCCGTGCGTAATTCCGGCGGTGTTGCTGTGGTTGAAGGCGTTGGTGATCATGGTTGTGAATATATGACCGGCGGTGTTGTGGTGGTGTTGGGAGAAACCGGGTTGAACTTTGCTGCCGGAATGACTGGTGGCCTTGCTTATGTACTGGATAGCGACAATACCTTTGCCGAACGATACAACCCGGAATTAGTTGAGTTAGTGCGTATTGATGGCAGTGATATGTCAGCAGTTGCCTTGCACCTCAAGGGGCTGATTGAGGATCACGTACGCGAGACCGGCAGTGCCTGGGCAAACCAGATTCTGGATCATTTCGAGCGGATGATTAAACACTTCTGGCTGGTCAAACCGAAAGCAAGCTCACTGGATGGTTTGTTAAAAACCGTTACCAAAGCGGCCTGAGACCATGGGTAAAACAAAACCAATGACAAAAAATACTTTTCAATTTTTAGAAGTAGGCCGTGTTGATCCGAAAAAGCTGGATGCGACTATTCGCAAACAACAGTTTGGCGAAATTTATGGGCAATTTGATACCGCCCAGGCGGCAGAACAGTCGGATCGCTGTCTGGAATGCGGTAATCCATATTGTGAATGGAAATGTCCGGTACATAATTACATTCCCAACTGGTTAAAGCTGATCAGTGAAGGTAACTTGGAACAGGCTGCCGAGCTGTCACACCAAACCAACACCCTGCCGGAGATTTGTGGTCGGGTGTGTCCCCAGGATCGGTTATGCGAAGGCGCCTGTACGCTCAATGATGGTTTCGGGGCCGTGACTATCGGCTCAGTTGAAAAATACATTACCGATACCGCGTTGGCGCAAGGTTGGCGACCGGACTTGTCTGCTGTAGTGGACACGGGAAAGCGGGTAGCGATTGTCGGCGCCGGGCCTGCCGGGCTGGGAGCGGCCGATATATTGGTACGTAATGGTGTAAAACCGGTTGTTTATGACCGTTATCCGGAAATCGGTGGCTTGTTAACCTTCGGTATCCCCGAATTCAAGCTGGAAAAAGCAGTCGTCAAACGTCGCCGTGAAGTGCTGGAAGGAATGGGCGTGGAGTTTCGGCTCAACGTTAATGTCGGTGAAGATATTGCGTTTCAGACATTGCTTGATGGCTATGATGCGGTGTTTCTGGGGATGGGAACCTATACTTATATGAAAGGCGGCTTTCCTGGTGAAAGCTTGCCGGGTGTTTATGAAGCCTTGCCGTATCTGGTTGCGAATAATAAAAAACTACTGGATCTGCCGGTTAACAATTATGTTTCACTGGAAGGTAAGCGTGTCGTGGTGCTGGGCGGCGGTGATACTGCGATGGATTGTAATCGCACAGCAATTCGTCAAGGTGCAGCCAGTGTGGTCTGTGCTTACCGTCGTGATGAAGCCAACATGCCGGGCTCGCGTCGCGAAGTAAATAATGCGCGTGAAGAAGGCGTTGAGTTTTTATGGAATCGTCAGCCGATTGAAATCGTAGGGGAAAACGATAACGTCACCGGCGTTAAAGTGGTAACCACTGCTTTGGGCGAGCCGGATGAACGTGGTCGCCGCCGTCCTGAACCGGTTATTGGCAGTGAAGAAATTATTCCAGCGGATGCGGTTGTTATTGCCTTTGGTTTTCGGCCGAGTCCGGCACCGTGGCTTGAAAAATTTAACGTTAGCGTTGATGATGGTGGCCGCGTTGTAGCGCCTGCTGATGGAAAATGCGCTTACCAGACGACAAATCCGAAAATTTTTGCTGGCGGCGATATGGTGCGCGGTTCGGATTTGGTGGTGACAGCTGTTTGGGAAGGACGTCAGGCAGCAGAAGGTATTTTGAATTATCTGAAGGTCTAACGCGCTCAATAATCACTGAAAGATAGTAGCAAGCTGATCGCACTGAGCTGCTCATTCACTTTGTGAGATTGAGTGACTCGGTGCGGTTTTGTTTCAGCGATGAAATATTGCCATTCACAAATTAGTAAAGGGGCTGCGGTGTCCGAATTAAAAAATGATCGTTATTTACGCGCATTATTAAAACAACCAGTCGATAAAACACCCGTCTGGATTATGCGTCAGGCAGGACGTTATCTACCAGAATATCGGGAAGTACGTGCAAAAGCTGGCGATTTTATGAGCTTGTGTTCGACGCCTGAGCTGGCCTGTGAGGTGACATTACAACCATTACGGCGCTTTGATCTGGATGCATCAATCATTTTTTCCGATATTTTGACTATCCCTGACGCCATGGGGCTTGGTTTGCATTTTGTCAGTGGCGAAGGACCCAAATTTAAAAAGACAATAAGTAGCGCTGCCGATGTGGCGAGTCTTGGTGTGCCGGACATGGAAGATGATCTTGGCTATGTGATGGATGCCATTCGGCTGACACGCAGAGAAATTGACGGCAAAGTGCCGCTCATCGGTTTCAGTGGCAGTCCGTGGACGCTTGCCTGTTATATGGTTGAAGGTGGTTCCAGCAGGGACTTTGCCAAAATCAAAGCCATGCTGTTTGACACGCCGGAATTAATGCACTCTTTGCTGTCAGTGCTTGCCAAGTCAGTAACCGCTTACTTGAATGCGCAGATTGCCGCGGGCGCACAGGCGCTGATGTTGTTTGATACCTGGGGTGGTGTATTGAGCGGCGAAAATTATCAGCACTTCTCTTTGGCATATATGCAGCAAATTATCAGCGGCCTGAACAAAGAGCATCAAGGTCGGCGTGTTCCGGTGACCGTCTTTACCAAGGGTGGCGGACAATGGCTGGAATCCATGGCGGAGATTGGCGCTGATGCGCTGGGTCTGGATTGGACCACTGATATTGCAGCGGCACGGCAGCGGGTCGGTGATAAGGTCGCTTTGCAAGGCAATATGGACCCTTGCGTGTTATATGCTCAACCACAACGCATTGAAACAGAAGTCAAAACGATTCTTGAGGCTTATGGCCGCGGTAGCGGTCATGTCTTTAACCTTGGTCACGGCATTCACCCGACCATTAACCCGGATCACGTTACTGCTCTGGTTGAGGCGGTGCATAAGGAAAGTGTGAAATATCATCAATAAACGCTGCGGGCAGCAATGAGTTATCGTAAAAAAGGCAGGTAAAAACCTGCCTTTTTTTGATCTGTAGCCAAGCTGTTACTTGGTGTTGTTGGTGAACTCCGGATAGGCTTCCAGTCCGCACTCAACCAAATCTACGCCCTGATATTCCTCTTCTTCGGTTATTCTCAAACCTACAAGCGCTTTGAGGACAGACCAGACGATAAAGCTGCTGACAAACACCCAGACAAAAATGGTAATGGCACCAATCAGCTGTGCTAAATAACTTGCCTCGGGATTACTCAGCGGAACCGCCAGCAAGCCCCAGAGACCAACCACACCGTGTACGGAAATCGCACCTACCGGATCATCCACTTTTACTTTATCCATAAACACAATGGAGAACACGACCAGTGCACCGCCGACCGCACCAATAAGAGTGGCAACCAGTGGTGTCGGCGTGTCCGGCCCAGCGGTAATAGCGACCAAGCCCGCCAGCGCGCCATTAAGGATCATGGTTAAATCTGCTTTACCAAACAGCAGTTTAGCGGTGATTAATGCCGCAATCACACCGCCGGCAGCGGCCGCATTGGTATTCATAAACACCATGGCAACCGCGTTGGCACTTGCCATATCACCCAGCTTGAGGACTGATCCGCCATTAAAGCCAAACCAGCCCATCCACAGAATGAAAGTACCGAGCGTGGCTAATGGCAGATTGGCTCCAGGAATTGGGTGAATTTCACCATTAGGGCCATATTTACCTTTACGTGCCCCCAGCAGAAGAACGCCAGCTAACGCCGCAGAAGCGCCGGCCATATGCACAATGCCTGAGCCGGCAAAATCACGATAACCAATGTCACCGAGGTTGAACAGACCAAACACATCCGCTCCCCCCCAGGTCCACGAGCCTTGCAATGGGTAGATAAAGGCAGTCATGGCGATGGCAAATGCGGCAAAGACCCATAGCTTCATCCGTTCCGCAACCGCACCTGAAACGATAGACATAGCTGTGGCAACAAACACGACCTGAAAGAAGAAGTCAGCGGATGCCGCATAAACCGAACCTCCTTCAAAGCCCTCTGCCGCAGAGGCTGCCAAGGCATCAGTGACTAGCGTTTCACCGCCATCAATACCGGCTAAAAACAGGCCGCCTCCGTACATCAGTTCATAACCGACGATCAGGTATGAGGTACAGGCGATGGCGAATAACATAATATTTTTGGTCAGAATTTCAGCCGTGTTTTTGGCTCGCACCAATCCGGCCTCAAGCATTGAGAAGCCCGCGGCCATCCACATAACCAGTGCGCCACAGATTAAAAAATAAAAGGTGTCGATGGCGTACTGAAGCTGAAAGATTTGATTAGCTGATTCCATATCACTTTCTCCCCGGACTTACAGAGCTTCGGGGCCGGTTTCGCCTGTGCGAATCCGTACCACTTGCTCAAGTGGATAAACGAAGATTTTGCCGTCACCTATTTTGCCGGTGTTGGCTCCTCTGATAATGGCATCGATAACCTGTTCGATGATGTCATCATCAATTGCTATTTCCAGTTTTAGTTTGGGGAGAAAATCAACTATGTATTCAGCGCCCCGGTACAGCTCGGTATGGCCTTTTTGACGTCCAAACCCCTTTACTTCGGAAACAGTTAATCCCTGTACTCCGATTTCAGAGAGTGATTCACGGACATCATCAAGCTTGAAGGGCTTGATAATGGCTACAACTTGTTTCATAAGCGTATTCCTTTTGCAGAAGCATCAGCCGTGTACCTGCACGGTGATTGCGGATGAGGTGTTAAAACGTTTTTGCCACGCTGAAAGTAAAAATGTTATCGACCAGATCGTCGTCACCGGCAAAGTCTTCACCATCACTGTCGGTGTCTGTCCAGGTGATGGCAAAATCCAGATCAGCAAAGGTTTTTGACACACCAATCAGGTAATCTTTATAGCTTTCGCCGATGTCGCTATCCATATTCTGATAGCCAATGGCTGCAGTCAGCGTGATCTCGTAGGGCAGGCCATATTCAAAGCCAAGGTGGTAATAGGTGCTGTCTTTGCCAGAGTTTAAAAAGTTGCCGGAATGGGCGATACCGACGCTGAACCAGCTGTAGCTCAAGCTGCCGTAAACCTCGTTGAAATCAGCAGAGCCACCGGTTCCGGGATAGTAATAACGCAGCGCACCAACGTCATAACCGATACCTGTTTCGCCAAATTCGCTGGCAAAACCGCCATAAAGATTAAATTCAGAGCTGGCATCATCGCCGCTGCCGAAGTCAACGTTAGATGCCCATGTTCCAATGTAAATGCCAGTAGCATGGCTATAGTCCAAACCACCTTGAATGGTTGGGTTGTTGTCGGTTTGAGAAATACCACGAAAGATGTAATCACTACCGATTAACGCGTTTGCTGTTACGGAGTGTGTGCCATCTTCGCTTTCCCATGCCATTGCTGACGATGTCGCTAAAACAGGTGTTGCAGCGAGGCATATGACAGATAGGGTTTTGAGTTTCATTTATATCTCCTCGTTAGAGTTGCTTTAGTCTTGTTGAACCCAGGGCATTGGTTTTTTGCAACACCGCGTATTCAGACTGCAACAGCTATCGCAGGTTATATGCCATGTTTTGAAAGTTAATATAAAACAGTGTGTTACATTGTTTTTGGTGGTGTTTTAAGTATAGGAAAGCCTTATTTTGGTGCGCTGGAGAAAGCGTGATGCCCAACGTTGGTGCAAATGCGATTTAATGAACATTATTCGATGGCTTGTTATGATGCCTGCACCCAAAAATATGAGGCCAGCTTATGATTTACCCACAAATTGATCCCGTTGCTATCCAACTTGGGCCATTGGCAATTCACTGGTATGGCCTGATGTATTTATTCGGCTTTGTCGCTGCCTGGCTATTAGCGCGCTGGAGAGCAGAGCTGCATGGCTGGGAAAAATCCCAGGTAGAGGATTTGCTGTTTTACGGTGCGATAGGGGTGATTCTTGGTGGCAGACTCGGCTATGCCTTGTTTTATGATTTGCCCAATGTGCTGCAAAACCCGTTGACACTCTTTAAAGTCTGGCAAGGTGGCATGTCCTTTCATGGCGGTTTGCTGGGTGTGTTGGTGGCAATCTGGTTGTTTGGCCGCAAGAGCGGAAAAGCCTTTTTTACAATCAGTGATTTTATTGCGCCTATGGTGCCGTTAGGTCTGTTTTTTGGCCGGATCGGTAATTTCATCAACGGCGAATTATGGGGTAGAGCCTCAGAGGTACCGTGGGCCATGGTTTTCCCCACTGGTGGTGCAGTGGCTCGCCATCCCTCACAGCTTTATCAGGCAATGCTGGAAGGCTTATTACTGTTTGTTATTTTATGGTGGTTTTCGGCAAAAATACGGCCACGGGCAGCAGTGTCAGGCGCTTTTCTTTTTGGGTATGGCTGCTTTCGTTTTATCGCGGAGTTTTTCCGGGTACCGGATCCGCAATACGGCTATCTGGCCTTTGACTGGTTTACCATGGGGCAACTGTTATGCACACCGATGATTGTGGCCGGTGTTGCCATGACTATCTGGGCGTACCAACACGCTGAACCTGGGACCTTCCAGGCAAAAAAAGCCAATAAATGATTGAATTTTAGGCAAAGATTAGCAGCGCCATGTTAAAATTTCTCGTCTTTAACAGGTTTTTCCGCGGGTGAGTTATGCAGTTTCAGGATCAATATGACGTGATTGTGGTAGGAGGCGGACATGCCGGTACCGAAGCTGCATTAGCCGCTGCCCGGCAAGGTGTGAAGACACTGCTGCTGACACAAAATATCGAAACTCTGGGGCAGATGAGCTGTAATCCGGCGATCGGCGGAATTGGCAAAGGACACCTGGTCAAAGAAATTGATGCGCTGGGCGGCATTATGGCGCAAGCCACTGATCGCGCTGGCATCCAGTTTCGCATGTTGAATTCAAGTAAAGGCCCGGCTGTCAGAGCGACGCGCGCCCAGGCAGATCGCATTCGTTACAAGGCTGCCGTCCGCGCGGCACTGGAATCACAGCCGAATCTGTTTTTATTTCAGCAAGCAGTAGATGATTTAATTGTCGAAAATCACCGGGTCACGGGCGTAGTGACGCAATCCGGTTTACGGTTTATGGGCAAAAGGGTTGTGCTGACGGTTGGCACCTTCCTCGGCGGCGTGATTCACATCGGTTTGCAACATCATCAAGGTGGTCGGGCTGGCGATCCCGCTTCTATCGCGCTGGCAGAACGGTTACGTGCCTTGCCATTTCGGGTGGATCGGTTAAAAACGGGGACCCCACCAAGGATCGCCAGCAGCAGTATTGATTATTCACAACTGGCGGAGCAGTTAGGAGATGATCCGACACCGGTATTTTCATTTTTGGGCAAGCGAGAGCATCACCCTGCGCAGATAGCTTGTTTTATTACTCATACCAATGAAAAAACCCATGAAGTGATCCGTAACAATCTGGATCGTTCGCCAATGTACAGCGGCGAGATTGAGGGCATCGGTCCCCGTTATTGTCCATCAATAGAGGACAAGGTGGTGCGGTTTGCGGATCGCACTTCACATCAGGTATTTCTTGAACCGGAAGGACTTGACTGTGACGAAATCTATCCCAACGGTGTTTCGACCAGTTTGCCGTTTGATGTGCAATACGAAATTGTCCGCTCGTTGAAAGGCCTTGAAAATGCCCACATCACCCGGCCGGGCTATGCAATCGAGTATGACTTTTTTGATCCCCGCGACTTAACACCGTGGCTGGAAACCAAACATATGCCTGGGTTGTTTTTTGCCGGACAGATTAATGGCACCACCGGTTATGAAGAGGCTGCTGCGCAAGGCCTGATTGCTGGGCTGAATGCCGGTTTGCAGGTACGCGAACTGGAGCCATGGTATCCAAGACGTGATGAAGCCTATATCGGGGTGATGATCGATGATTTGATAACCTCTGGCACCAAAGAGCCGTATCGTATGTTTACCAGCCGGGCAGAGTACCGCTTGATGTTGCGTGAAGATAACGCCGATACTCGTTTAACCCCGATAGGGCGACAACTAGGTATTGTTGATGATCAGCGCTGGGCAGTATTCAGTGCCAAAATGGAAGCGATTGAAACTGAAAATGCCCGTTTGCAGGCAATTCGTCTGGTGCCTGAAAAGATGGAGACGGATCGCACGGTGGCAGTGCTTGGTGAGCCATTGGCTAAAACCAGTACCGCGTTAGACTTGTTGCGGCGTCCTCAAGTTGATTATCAAGGCCTGATGACCTTGTTGAATGAAGAACAATCGGTTGCTGATGATGTTGCCGAGCAGGTGATGATTCAAGTGAAGTACGCGGGCTATATTGATCGCCAGCGACATGAGGTTAATCGCTTGCAGCGGCATGAAAACACGTTGCTGCCTGATGATTTGGATTATCAGAATGTCAGGGGCTTGTCGAACGAAGTGCGGGAAAAGCTGCAAAATGTCCGACCTAAAAGTTTAGGGCAGGCGGCACGGATTTCGGGGGTAACGCCAGCAGCGGTCTCACTGTTATTAGTGCATCTCAAACGCTTCGGCTGGAGTGAAGCGAGCTGATGAACGAGGATCTCAGGGCGCAGCTGGATGCCGGCTGCGCCGAGCTTCAATTGACGCTTGGTGACGAGCAGAAACAACAGTTGCTAAATTATCTGGCACTGCTGCATAAGTGGAACAAGGTGTATAACCTGACTTCGGTGCGCGATCCGCAGCTGATGCTGACGCGGCATATCTTGGATAGTCTGTCGCTATTTCCCTACCTTGATTGTAAGAGCTTGCTGGATGTCGGTAGTGGCGCGGGGTTGCCAGGCATTCCTGTTGCCATCGGTTTTCCGCAAATGGCAGTGACGTTGCTCGATAGCAATATCAAAAAAACGCGGTTTTTACAGCAAGTCAAAGCCGAGCTGAAATTGAATAACGTGACGGTAGTGCATGGAAGAGTCGAACAGCTTGACTTGCCAAGGTTTGAAACGGTCACGGCACGTGCTTTTGCCACAATCGCCGAGATTATTGATTTAGCGGCAAGACACTGCGATGATGCGGGCAGTATGGTGTTAATGAAAGGCGTTTACCCGGAACAGGAATTGGCGGAGATTGGCGACGGTTTTAAAGTGAAGGATGTTGTGGCGTTAAGCGTTCCGGGAGAGCAGGCAGAAAGACATCTGGTAAGACTGATTAAGGATTAGCCATCAGTGGGAAATATATATGCGGTTACCAACCAGAAAGGTGGGGTTGGTAAAACAACGACCACAGTGAATCTGGCAGCGTCACTTGCCGACTACGGCAAAAAAGTATTGATGATTGATCTGGATCCTCAAGGGAATGCGACCACCGGCTGCGGGGTGGATAAAGAAGCGATTGAAATCAGCTGTTATGAAGTCATTATGGCGCAAGCAAAAGCCAGCGACGCCATTACTCGACCAGAAGGCCTGGGCTTTGATGTGATGCCCACCAACGCTAATCTGACGGCTGCAGAAGTTGAGCTTCTGGATATCAAACTGCGGGAACATCGCCTTAGGCTGGCGCTGGAATCCAGCAAGGAAAAGTATGACTTTATCTTGATTGACTGCCCGCCATCATTAAGCATGCTGACGGTGAATGCACTGGTTGCCGCCAAAGGCGTATTGATACCTATTCAGTGTGAATACTATGCTCTGGAAGGATTAACCTCATTGCTGCGGACAATCGAGCGGGTCAAGCAACGCGCCAACCCGACCTTAGAGATTACCGGAATGGTTCGCACGATGTTTGATGCCCGAAATAATCTGGCGAATCAGGTTTCCCGCCAATTGATCAATCATTTTCAGGGCAAGGTGTTCCACTCGATTATTCCACGTAACGTTCGTTTGGCGGAAGCGCCCAGCCACGGGGTGCCTGTGTTAAATTATGACCGGGCTTCGCGAGGCTCTATTGCATATATGGCGCTGGCCAGTGAATTGATGCGACGCGATAAAAAGGCAACAACCGAGAGTTAATACAGGTACTGCTAGCATGGTGAGTAAAAAAAGAGGGTTAGGCAGAGGGCTCGATGCGCTGTTGGGTGACATTTCCCAGGATGAAAGCAGTCTGAACGATAGTCTGCAACATTTCCCGCTGGATATGATCCAGCCAGGCAAATATCAGCCGCGAATGGATATGTCACAGGAGTCTCTGGAAGAGCTTGCCGACTCTATTCGTGCCCAGGGACTGGTTCAGCCCATCGTTGTCCGGCCAGTCGAAAGTGGACATTACGAAATTATTGCCGGCGAACGTCGCTGGCGGGCATCGAAACTGGCAGGGCTGGAAAGTGTGCCTGTATTGATTAAAGAAGTCTCGGATCGTAGCGCTATCGCTATGGCGTTGATAGAAAATATCCAGCGGGAAAATCTTAACCCGATGGAAGAAGCCAATGCCTTGCACCGGTTGCGAGAAGAGTTTGAATTGACGCATCAGCAAACAGCGGATGCAGTAGGAAAATCACGCGCAACGATCACCAACCTGCTGCGATTACGTAATCTCAACGATGACGTGAAGAAATTGCTGGAAAACTGTGATCTGGAAATGGGGCATGCTCGTGCTTTGTTAGCGTTGGAGGGTGAGAGCCAGTCATCAGCGGCATTACAGATAGTCGAAAAAAGCCTGTCAGTACGTGAGACAGAACAATTGGTTCGTCGATTATTGAAGCCTGCCAGCGCGGCACAGCCACCAGTCATACCGGCAATGGACGAAATCCACGAAATCGAACAGCGCATAGCTGACAAGCTGGGAGATCGCTTCAGCATAAAACACCGTGCGAATGGCAAAGGCAAGCTGGTGTTTGATTATGCCAATGTGGACGAGCTGAAGCGATTAATCAGCCAGATCGGTGTGTAGTTTTTTTGTCTGCAACCTCCCTGTAATGCTTTTTGTTTATATTGCGTCAAAGTTGTGTATCTTTGACGATGTCGCGACGCTGCGAATGTGGCTGAAGGGAGAAACTCCCGATAAAAAAGCAACAAAAAACAACAGGCTGAGCGGAGTGTTTCACACAGGGAAATATTGACAGTCAGCTTTCTCAGAGAATGACGATCATCAACCCTTAACAAAATTAAGCCACTTAGTCGTTGACCATATAAAGGGTTGGTCTATATAATCCCTTGGTTTGCTTATGGCAAAATTAAGATCCAGCGGATACACGATGGAGCAACTAACCAGAGTTAAGCCGGTAAATCAGCTGCTAAAAACGCAGTTTATAGCACTGATAGGCATCGTGGCTTGTGTCTCATGGTTGCACGGCAAGGATGTTTCTCTCGCCGTATGCTTCGGAGGCATGATTAGTGTCGCCAATACAGTGTTGCTGAAATGGCATTTACTGAGGACAGTCTTAAGAGCTGGCGCCGATCCGGAAAAAAATCTCGGTGGCATATATAGAGGTATTGCACAGCGATGGTATCTCACCATAGCTATGTTTGCAGTAGGGTTTGCGGTGCTTGAGCTTCGCCCGTTACCATTACTGCTTGGCTTTGCAGCAATGCAGCTAATTTTATTTATTGGATATTTAAGACAGGCTTGAGATACACCATGGCAGAAGAGCTAACAATATCATCACACATCAAGCATCACCTACAGAATCTGGCTTTCGGCCAAAAGCATGTAGAAGTCACGCCAGGTGTGTGGGAACCAACGGGTGAATGGGGCTTTGCCATGTCAGCCGGCGAAGCAGCACAAATGGGCTTCTGGTCGATACACGTTGATACCATGTTCATGTCGATAATGCTTGGCCTGGTCATGATGTGGTTCTTCCGCAGCGTCGCCAAAAAGGTTTCTGCCGGGATTCCCACGCCGATGCAAAACTTTGCTGAAGTACTGATTGAGTTTATTGACAACACGGTTCGAGGTTCGTTTGCTGGCGGCAAAACCAGCTTTGTAGCACCACTCGCCCTGACCATTTTTGTCTGGGTCTTCCTGATGAACTTGATGGATTTGGTGCCCGTCGATATTTTCCCGCAAATCGCTGCACATACTGGATCTTTCCTCTTCGGCGTCGAGCCGCACGATGTATATTTCAAAATTGTACCAACCACCGATGTCAACGCCTCAATTGGTATGGCGTTAACGGTGTTTTTACTGATTCTCTACTTTAGTATCAAGATTAAAGGCCTGGGTGGCTTCTTCGGCGAATTAGCCTTCCAGCCGTTTGGCAAGAAACTGGTGCCATTCAACTTTGTGTTGGAAGTGGTGACGCTGCTGGCAAAACCCTTCTCTCTGGCAATGCGGTTATTCGGTAACCTTTACGCCGGTGAAATAATCTTTATCCTGATCGCCACGATGTACGGTGCCGGTCTGGCTATTGGCTCATTAGGTGCAGTGTTACAGATTGCCTGGGCAATTTTCCATATCCTTATTATCATCTTGCAGGCCTATATTTTTATGGTGCTGACCGTTGTATATCTGGATATGGCACATCAGGAACATCACTGATTTTTTGAGTGGTTTTTTAGTTTTACTTTTTATTTATCAAAGAAGTTTTAGGAGAACGAAATGGAACTAGGGTTAGTTTTAATTGCAGGTGCTTTAATGGCTGGTCTGGCTGCGCTGGGTGCTGCTTTAGGTATCGGTTTGCTGGGCGGACGTTTCCTGGAAGCTGCTGCACGTCAACCAGAATTGGTACCTGTTTTACGTACAAATTTCTTCCTGGTTGCAGGTCTGCTTGATGCGGTGCCGATGATTTCTATTGGTTTGTCAATGTACGTATTGTTCGCCGTTGCGGGTTAATAGTTTTAAGTATTAACTACCACTACCGTTGCGATAACAAAGAGGTACAGGCATGAATATCAATGCAACCCTGATAGGTCAGGCAATTGCGTTCCTGTTGTTTGTTGGCTTTTGCATGAAATATATATGGCCACCAATCATCCAGGCGCTTGATGAGCGTAAAAAGAAAATCGCTGATGGCCTGGCTGCTGCAGAACGTGGCCGTCACGAGCAGGAATTGGCGGAGAAGCGTGCTCAGCAGGTGATTCACGAAGCCAAAGATCAGGCAAACGAAATTGTTTCCCAGGCTCAGCGTCGTGGAAATGAAATTGTCGATGAGGCCAAAGGTACGGCACGTACAGA
>CANRLD010000016.1 GCA_947631375.1 uncultured Methylophaga sp.
AGACCTTCTGCCTGCGAGGCTCCTTGCAGACATTGTTCAGCGGTTTCCTGCTCCTGAGCGAGACTTAATGCGGCGTCACTCACGGTGCTGCGCAGGTGGTCCAGCATCGACTGGATTTGTCCGGTCGCATCCTGTGTATTACGGGATAAACGTCTGACTTCATCTGCTACGACAGCAAAACCACGACCATGCTCTCCAGCCCGGGCGGCTTCAATGGCGGCGTTTAACGCTAACAGATTGGTTTGTTCGGCGATGCCTTCAATGCTATCCAGTACCGATACGATGCCGCTGGCAGCTTGTTGTAACTCTTGCATGCTGTCACAGGAACGGCTTACCTCGTCTGCCAGTTGATGGATCTGACGACTGACGTGTGACACCGAGTTATAGCCTTGCTCAGCACTTTGATCGGCCTGTCGGGCTTTGCTGGCAGATTCGCCAACCAGTTGAGCGACTTCGTGGATCGAGGTTTGCAATGCTGTAGATTCGGCGTCCAGCTCGGTCAGCGCTTGTCGTTGATTCAGCGCGATATCACGGCATTCCTGACTAGTGCTAACATTGCGGGTGGAAGCGGCGGCGGTGTCTTCCGAGGTGGTCCGAATCCGGGAAATTAAACCGGCGAAGGTTTCAAATAATTGGTTTAATGCCAGGGAAATATTGCCAATTTCATCATCGCGGCGAGCAGGCATGCGGCGTGTCATATCACGCTGACGAACAATTTCAATAATTTCAGCTGACAAACGGCTTAATGGCGTAGCCAGCATCCGGGTCAACAACCAGGAGGCGAACGCGGCCAATAATCCCATGATAATAACTGCCAGAACGATGCTGAGGATGATTTCGCTGCGCATGGCACTGACAGCACCGTAGCTTTCTGCTAATGACTGTTCGGTAATCAGCGCGAAGGTTGTTTCACCAATCTGGATTGGCTGCCAGCTCATCAAAACGGTGTCACCAAACAGGTTACGTTCTCGGCCCAGACCGGTAGAACCGCTGACAGTATGGCGCACGATGTCGCTGTCAAACTGATAACGACCGCTTAACGCCTGATAACGGTGGACTGCTGCTTCGGCATTGGGCTGCTGGTTCTTGAAGTCCAGTTGCATCAGCGCGTGTTCAGGCTGGTTCAGCACCGGACGAGGCTCGGTAATTAATAATCCGTCTGCTGCCACCAGATAGGCGTCACCGGTACTGCCCAATCCGATATCCTGCCAGTTGTGATTTGCCGTCATCAGATCGGTAAAGCGTTTGGCGGGGAGTTGGGCAACAAGATAGCCCAGTGGACGCTCCGGACTGTGTATCGGATGATAGACCGGCACACCAAAGAATATGACTTGTTGATCAAAATGTCCGGGAAACAGTGAGAAACGCGATACATTAAAATGATTCGCCTGCGGTGATTCAGCCATTGCGGCCACTAGTTCGCCCAATGCGGTTTGTGCAAAAGGCCCGTCTTTTAGTGATGTGGCAAATACTGGCCCTTTACTGACGCTGTAGATCACGTCGAGGCTGTTGGCATCAACCAGCATTAAATCGTGGTAGCCATAACGACGGCTGATTTCAGCAAAGCTTTGCTGATAGCGCTGGTGTTGTTGGCCGTAAATAGTGGCATCCGCGGGATCAAGCATCATGCTTAATTGATCTGCCGGGTTAGGATTGTTTGCCATATAAGTGTTTTGCAGTAACAGACCTTCCAGCCGGATAGCGGCCACCCAGTCCGCTACCGGAGCGCTCTCGCCATGCGTTAATTGCTGGTATAACGGCTGGTAATGCTGCTGATACCAATCGGTCATGGTGTGTTGGAGATCTTCCAATGGCGGCGGGCTGATTTCATATCGATAGGAGGCGAAAGGGCGGGAAAAGCCATGAATTGCTTCCTGAGTCATACGATTGTTGGCAATTGACAGCAACAGATCATGATGACTTTCCAATTGACTGGTGACGCTGCTTTGACGTCCGGCGGCCACGGCCATGAATTGCTGTTCGACACTGCTCTCTACCGCATTACTACCACGATCAAGCGCTAACCAGCCGGTGATTCCAGAAGAAAAAACAACAGCCAAAATCGTCAATAGCGACGAACCGAGCATCAAACGGGTGGATATTTTCATGGGCTACACATTGAGGATTGAATGCGTTGAAGCTTATGAAAAACATATTGCAGTATGATGACATCACGCGGTAAAGCCTGAGTTTACTGATGTTGTCAGCGAATTAAATGATGTTGTCACAAACGTTTTCAGCTAGTCAGGTTCGTTGCGTTACTCTCAATGATGGGGCGTGGACTGCTTCGCTAGTAACCGCCAATATTGCGAGCATTTAACACCATTTGTCATCGCGAGTCCGGTAGGCCGTGGCGAATGCGAGCGGCGATAACCTAAATGAAACGGATAGGGGCGGGACAGATGGGGGTGATCGAAATGAAGCCTGGAAAGGCTACGGTCAGCTGTTTTATGCCATGGTCTCTAAAAATAAAACCTATCCCCAACAATCCAGATTGTCATGATTGGGGGCTACAGGCAGTGATAAAAAAGTATGAGTTGTTGATAGCCATGCTTTTTAGGGTAAAAGATCGTACATTACCCAAGCTTGGCAATATTATGGATGATAGTGGATGTGGACTTTGAACGTATTTATGCGCTGAATAATTTTTTCTTGAATCGCCGTTACCCGGTTCCACTAAATGACATTCTCAATGAGTTTGAGTTCAGCAAAAACCCTTAGAAAGCTGTCGTATCGTCCACAAATACAATATCACCCGTTCACTGCCGCACAGGCAGCTTAGAAACCTAAAATTAAAACTTACCGACGCACTTAAAACCAATGGTGTTGTTTAAAGTCAATTGAAAGTGTTAGAGGGGACCATGAAGAGTTTGTGTTTACATATAGAGGACAACCTCTGACTACTATTAATAACTCCGGTTGGAAGACTGCACGACGAAAAGCCTGTTTACCATTTGTACGTGTTCATGATCTAAGACATACGTATGGCAGAAGGTTACGAGCAGCGGATGTGCGTTTTGAAGATCGCCAAGATTTATTGGGTCATAAGAATGGAAATATTACGACCCATTACTCTGAAGCGGAACTTCGGAATCTAATTGCGGCAAGTAACAGAATTTGCCAAAAAGATAGTAATTCACGAAATATTCACGAAGCAGTGGTATTAATAAGAAAAAAGGCTGCATAGAAACTATGCAACCTTTTGTCTTAACTACATATTTTGGCGCGCCCGGTACGATTCGAACGTACGACCGCCTGGTTCGTAGCCAGGTACTCTATCCAGCTGAGCTACGGGCGCTTTTAAAGCGATAAATTGTACTGTTTTTTACAGATTATCACAAGGATAATAGTCATAAAAAATGGCGGAGAGCGAGGGATTCGAACCCTCGATAGGGATTAACCTATACGCCCTTAGCAGGGGCGCGCCTTCAGCCTCTCGGCCAGCTCTCCAACAAAGCTGGCTATTATACCAGCTATGATGTGTTTGACTAGTCGAATTCTTCAATTAACCAGCGTTTGATTGATCTTTTTCGGCTTGAATACGATCGTAGATTTCTTCTCGGTGAACGGTGACATCTTTCGGTGCGTCAACACCAATTCTGACTTGGTTCCCTTTGACCCCGAGTACATTAACAACGACATCATCACCAATAATTAATGATTCTCCAACACGACGTGTAAGTATTAACATGTTTATTCCCCTTGCAGTATAAATTCTGGCATCGAGGGGAGGAGGTTTGGCTCCTTTCGTGTACTCAATCAGGCCTCGTGCCAGTTCCGTTTATTTCCTGTTGAGAGCTCTGCGTCTCTCTTCCTCATATGACAGCGTGGGTTTGTGATTTATCCGACTATCAAATTGCCTGAGAGTATATCAGGATAACAACCCCTTATCGATAGGAAAAACTTCCTGATATCAAGGGGTTAGTTGCTTTGTTCCAGCTGAAAAGCATTGTGTAGCGCTCTTACGCCAAGTTCCAGATATTTTTCATCTACGACAACAGAAATTTTAATTTCAGAGGTGGAAATCATGCTGATGTTGATGTTTTCCTGTGCCAGTGTTTCAAACATAGTGCTGGCGATGCCCGCATGTGAGCGCATGCCGACACCAACCAGTGAAATTTTGGCGATGCGATCATTGCTGGTAACTTCACGGGCGCCTAATGATACGGCGGTTTCTTCAAGCAGTTTTAACGCAGTTTGATGATCGTTGCGGTGGACTGTGAATGTAAAGTCGGTTGTGGCATCACGTCCTGTGTTCTGGATGATCATATCAATTTCGATATTTTGTTTGGCAATCGGGCCCAGAATTTTATGCGCAACACCAGGTTGATCAGGTACACCGAGAATGGTCAGTTTTGCTTCATCCCGATTAAAGGCGATACCAGAAATAAGTGCTTGTTCCATTGAGGGTTCCTCAGACGTAATTAATGTGCCGCCACCTTCGGTGAATGATGAAAGTACGCGTAAGGGGACGTTATATTTACCAGCGAATTCGACGGAGCGAATTTGCAAAACCTTGGCGCCGAGACTAGCCATTTCAAGCATTTCTTCAAAAGTGATGCGATCCAGACGGCGGGCTTCAGGAACGACCCGTGGATCGGTGGTGTAAACACCGTCTACATCTGTATAAATCTGGCATTCATCAGCTTTTAAGGCTGCAGCAAGTGCGACAGCTGTGGTGTCTGATCCACCACGGCCAAGCGTGGTTATGTTGCCATTTTCATCACAACCTTGAAACCCGGCTACCACTACAACACGACCTTCAGCCAGTGTCTGTTGTATTTTTTCGTGATCAATTTGCATGATACGGGCTTTATTGTGCGTATCATCAGTCAGAATCTTGACCTGTGAGCCAGTGTAAGATTGTGCGGGGATTCCCATTTGTTGTAAGGTCATGCAGAGTAGGGCGATGGTGACTTGTTCGCCAGTGGAAAGTAGCACATCCAGCTCACGACCTCGCGGGTGCGGATTAATTTCCTTGGCCAGCGCCAGCAGGCGGTTTGTTTCACCGCTCATTGCCGAAACAACGACTACAATATCGTGGCCTTCCTGGCGGTATTTGATAATTTTATTAGCGACTTCCTGAATACGCTCGATAGAGCCAACGGAAGTACCGCCGTATTTTTGTACGATCAGTGCCATGACTTAATTTTCCAGCTTAGAAGTCACCCAGAGGGTGACTGAGTCGAGTGCAGCAGCTAAATGTTGTGGCTCAGTACCACCGCCTTGTGCCATATCTGGACGACCACCACCTTTACCACCGACCTGCAAGGCAACATGCGAGACTAAATCGCCGGCACGAATTTTATCAGTAAGATCTTTGGTGACGCCGGCAATCAAGGTGATTTTTTCACCTTCAACGGCTGCCAGAACAATGACAGCGCTGCCGAGTTTATTTTTAAGTTGATCAACGGTATCGCGCAGACTTTTACTATCTGCGTTATCCAGATTGGCCGCCAATACGTTGACTGAGCCAATTGCCGTTGCCGAGGAAGCCAGATCCGAACCAGCGCTGCTGGCCAGTTTTGATTTTAAGGTTTCCAGTTCTTTTTCAAGCTGCCGTGTGCGTTGAACCAGTTGCTGGGTTTTTTCTTCTACATTCTCGGCCTTGGCTTTAAGCAGATCGGAAATGCTGTTAAGGCGATTTTCAGTCTGTTCAATATAGTTGAGCGCTGCTTCACCAGTAACGGCTTCAATGCGACGGACACCGGAAGCAATGCCGGTTTCATTGGTGATTTTGAGCAAACCGATATCACCGGTGCGCCCTACGTGCGTACCACCACACAGTTCTATGGAAAACTCGCCCATGCTTAATACGCGCACTTCGTCGTCGTATTTTTCGCCGAACAGTGCCATTGCGCCACTTTCACGGGCTTTATCAATTGGCATCAGCCGTGTTTCAACCGTGTGATTCACCCGGATGTGCTGGTTGACCAGGCGTTCGATTTCTCGCTGCTGTTCGGCTGAAACCGGTTCAAAGTGTGAAAAGTCAAATCGCAGGCGTTGCGCGTCTACCAGTGAACCTTTCTGGGTGACGTGTTCGCCCAGAATGTTGCGCAATGCCGCGTGGAGCAGGTGTGTCGCTGAGTGGTTCAAGGCGGTTGCCTGACGGTTATGTTCATCTACATGCGCGATAACTTTCTGGCCAATTTCAAAAGTACCGTTCTTACATTCACCTATATGGGTAAATGCCTTGCCCTGTTTACGAGTGTCCTTGACGATGAAGTGGGCGCCGGCAGTATTGATTTCACCCTGATCACCGACCTGACCGCCTGACTCAGCATAAAACGGTGTGTTATCCAGTACGATAATGCCTTGCTGGCCGGCATGAAGTTTGTCGACATTGTCGCCATCAACCAGAATAGCGGTAATGGTGGCTTCATTATGTACATGATCATAACCGCAGAATACAGTTTCGCCATCGATAATAATGGTTTCAGGCAGACCGCCACCAAATTGGCTGGCGCTGCGGGCACGGCTTCGCTGTGCTTCCATGTGACGTTCAAAACCTGCGATATCAATGGTCAGGTTACGCTCGCGGGCGATATCGGCGGTTAAGTCAATCGGAAAACCATAGGTGTCGTAGAGCAGGAAGATGGTTTCACCGGGAATTTCTTTATCGGCCATTTCGTTAATAGCATGATCCAGAATTTTCAGGCCGTTATCCAGGGTGTCAGCAAAACGCTCTTCTTCCAGCTTCAATGCCTGTTCGACAATAGATTGTGCTTTGGCCAGTTCTGGAAATGCGTCACCCATTTCAGCCACCAGCGGTGCCACCAGTTTATAAAAAAAGGTTTGTTTCAAGCCCAGTTTGTGGCCATGGCGAATAGCTCGGCGGATGATGCGTCTCAGGACATAGCCACGCCCTTCATTGGAAGGCTGGACGCCATCGGTAATCATAAAGGCACAGGAGCGGATATGATCGGCAATTACCCGTAACGAGGTATTGCTGGCGTCGGTGGTGCCAGATAACTGCTGAATGGCCTTGATCAGGCTCTGAAACAGGTCGATGTCGTAGTTATTTTGCTGGTGTTGTAAGACTGCTGCCAGGCGTTCCAGTCCCATACCGGTATCCACCGATGGTTTTGGTAGGGGAGTCAATGTACCGTCTGCAGCACGATCAAACTGCATAAACACCAGGTTCCAGATTTCAATATAGCGATCACCATCTTCCTCGGGGGTGCCGGGCGGGCCGCCAGGAACTTCCGGGCCATGATCGTAAAAGATTTCGGAGCAGGGACCGCAAGGACCGGTATCACCCATTGACCAGAAATTGTCCTTGGCGCCGATTCGTGAGAACCGCTTGGGGTCCACACCGATTTCGTTCAGCCAGATATCAGCTGCTTCATCATCTTCTTCAAAAACGGTAATCCAGAGTTTTTCAGCAGGAAGTTCTAATATGTCTGTCAGAAATTCCCAGGCATACTGGATTGCTTCGCGTTTGAAATAGTCGCCAAAACTGAAGTTACCCAACATTTCAAAGAAGGTGTGATGGCGTGCTGTGTAGCCCACGTTTTCCAGATCATTGTGTTTCCCACCTGCACGTACACAGCGCTGGCTGGAGGTCGCACGGCTATATTTGCGCTTTTCCCGACCAAGAAACACATCCTTAAACTGGACCATGCCGGCATTGGTAAACAGCAATGTCGGATCGTTAGCCGGAATCAGGGGGCTACTGGCAACAACTTCGTGATCTTTTGCCGCGAAGAAGTCCAGGAACAATTTGCGTATATCAGCACTTTTTTTCATTAGTTCAGTTTAAAGCTTTCTGTTATTTGATCATGAGTAAAGCCACGATATTGTAAAAACCGCATTTGCCGGGCACGGTCTTTAAAATCATCAGGGCATTGCTCGCCAAAGCGTTTGCGACGTACTTCTGCTGCCAGCGCAAACCAGTCAATTTCTGCCTGTTGTATGCTCAGGTTTGCGAGATCGTCAGCCACGCCTTTTTGTTTCAGTTCTTGTCGTATCCGTAACTCACCATAACCACGAAGCAGGCGGGAACGAATGTACGCTTCAGCAAAACGTTGATCGTCCTGTAAACCGTTTTGCTGAAGCGTGGTTAAAGCATCGTGAATTTTATCTGTTTCGTGACCAGCTTGTTGAAGTTTCTGTCGCAACTCGGCAGCGCTGTGTTCTCTTCTGGCTAATAAGACTACGGCTTGTTCAATGGTGGAACGTGGTTTCACAGGTCGGTTTCATCATCCGCTATGGCATCCGCACTGACTTTGATGTTTTTGGGCAACATGACTGCGCGGATTTTGGCTTCAATTTCTTTGGCCATTTCCGGGTTGTCTTTCAAATACATGCGAACATTATCTTTTCCTTGGCCAATGCGATTACCATCGTAGCTGTACCAGGCACCGGATTTTTCAACGATATTTTCACTGACACCCAAATCGATCAGTTCGCCCTCACGCGAGATGCCTTCACCGTAAAGAATGTCAAATTCAACCTGTTTAAACGGTGGAGCAACTTTGTTTTTTACAACTTTTACCCGGGTTTCATTACCGAGGATTTCATCGCCTTTCTTGATAGCACCAATACGGCGGATATCCAGCCGCACAGAAGCATAAAATTTCAGGGCGTTACCGCCAGTAGTGGTTTCCGGGCTGCCGAACATGACACCAATTTTCATACGGATCTGGTTAATAAAGATAACCAACGTATTGGAGCGTTTGATGTTGGCGGTCAGTTTACGCAGTGCCTGGGACATTAAACGTGCCTGCAGTCCCATATGGCTGTCGCCCATATCGCCTTCAATTTCTGCTTTAGGGGTAAGCGCGGCAACCGAGTCAACGACGACGACATCGACGGCTCCTGAACGTACCAGCATGTCGGTATTTTCCAGTGCCTGGTCGCCGGTGTCAGCTTGTGACACAAGAAGGTCATCAATGCTGACGCCGAGTTTTTCGGCGTAGAGTGGGTCCAGAGCATGTTCGGCGTCGACAAACGCAGCTGTGCCACCAAGTTTTTGCATTTCGGCGATAACGTGCAAGGTCAGAGTGGTTTTCCCGGATGATTCCGGACCATAAATTTCGATAACCCGGCCACGGGGCAGGCCGCCAATTCCCAAAGCAACGTCTAAACCGATAGAGCCAGTCGATACAGCATCAATGTCACGGTGAGCAGTTCCATCGCCCAAACGCATGACCGCACCTTTGCCAAACTGTTTTTCAATTTGACCTAAGGCCGCGCCAAGCGCTTTTTTCTTGTTTTCATCCATTTTGGTGCCCTTATAGCTGATATCAGAAAACTACGAATTATCACACAGATAGCCTTGTCTCACCAGTCTCTGATTATGTTGGAAACAGGCTCGAAATCGAGAAGCTGTTTTGTTATTTTTGAGTAAGGCTATCAGCGAAACTGAACATCAGGGGGAAAGTATCTTTTGTATCAACCCTTGCATTGCCATGAACACCGCCTGGCGTCTGATGGCATCCCGATCGCCATCAAAAATAAATGTTTCGCTCAGCGTGACTTGGCTGTCTGTCCAGGCAAAACAGACGGTGCCGACAGGTTTTTCGGTAGAGCCGCCATCCGGTCCGGCGATGCCACTGACTGCCAGGGCAACATCGGCATTAAATAATTGGCGTGCACCGGTCACCATTTCTCTTACTGTGGCTTCGCTGACGGCACCATATTGTTTTAGGGTGTCGCTGCCAACCGCTAATTGATTTTGTTTAATGGCGTTACTGTAACTGACAATGCCGCCTTCAAACCAGGCGGAGCTGCCGGGCAGATCGGTGAAACATTTAGCGATCCACCCACCGGTGCAGGATTCAGCTGTAACTAGTCCTAAATGACTTTGCAGCAGCAGGTGTGCCAGTTGTTGAGTAAGCTGATAAAGTGTTGCGTCAGAATAATCTTGCATACGCCATACAGTAAACATGACCGAAAAACCCAATCATACGCCAATGATGCAGCAATATCTGCGGATCAAGGCCGAACATCCCGAATTACTATTGTTTTATCGAATGGGCGACTTTTATGAGTTGTTTTTCGATGATGCGCATCAAGCTGCCGAGTTGCTGGATATTACCCTGACAGCAAGAGGTAACAGCAATGGGGCACCGATTCCGATGGCGGGTGTGCCTTATCATGCGGCTGAAGGTTATCTGGCACGGTTACTTAAAGCTGGCGTTTCGGTGGCGATTTGTGAGCAGATTGGTGATCCGGCAACCAGTAAGGGGCCGGTTGAGCGTCAAGTAGTACGAATTCTGACCCCCGGTACACTAACCGATGAAGCCTTACTGGATAGCCGTCAGGACAATTTACTGGTGGCAATTTCACGTCAAAAAAACCGTTATGGTTTGGCAGTGGCTGAGCTGAGTAGTGGTCGTTTTGAGGTGTCTGAATATGAATCTTCAACAGATTTATTGGCAGATTTAGCAAGATTGCAGCCAGCTGAAATTTTGTTGGATGACAGCCATGACGATACCTTTGCCGCGTATAGTCAGCGATTGCGTTTTGTACCGGAATGGCATTTTGGATTAGATGCGGCACGGCGCCGTTTATGTGAGCATTTTGCGACCAGTGATTTAAAAGGCTTTGGTTGTGATGCGCTATCACTGGCCATTATGGCCGCTGGCTGTTTACTGAACTATGCGCAGCAGACGCATCGCACAGCCTTGCCTCAACTGCGAAAAATTTGTGTCGAAGCACCAGCGGACAGTATTCGTATCGATCCACAATCGCGGCGTAATCTTGAACTGGAACAAAGCTTGTCTGGTGACCGTGAAAATACGCTGTTATCGGTGTTGGACAACACGGTAACCCCGATGGGAGCACGGCTGTTACGTCGCTGGCTGCTACAACCAAGACGTGATTTGGCTGTGTTACAACAGCGGCAGTTGGCGATTGGTAATTTGCTTGAGCAAGAGATAGCGGAATCTATCAAGACCTTATTAAAGTCGCTAGGCGATATCGAGCGTATTGTTACCCGTATCGCGCTGGCAAGTGCCCGACCACGGGATTTTGTGCAACTCAGAAGAATGCTGACGGCCTTACCGGATTTACATAGCGAACTGGCCGTTACAGAGGCCCAGTTATTAAAACGAATTGATCGGGAGCTGGGCACGTTTCCGGAGTTGTTGCAGCTATTGAATACAGCGATTGTAGAAGAACCGCCGGTGTTGATTCGTGATGGTGGTGTTATTGCGTCAGGGTATCATCCCGAACTGGATCATTTACGCAATTTACATGTGGATGCCAATGATTTTCTGCACGATCTGGAAAAGCGGGAGCGGCAACGCACCGGGATCAGCAGTCTGAAAGTAGGCTACAACAAGGTGCACGGTTTTTATATTGAAATCAGCCGGGTGCACCATACAGAACTGCCAGCAGACTATCAGCGTCGACAAACATTGAAAAATGCAGAGCGCTATATCACCGCTGAGCTTAAAGCGCATGAAGATCAAGTGTTAAGCGCCAGCGAAAAAGCCCTGGCATTGGAAAAATCGCTCTACGAAGACTTGTTCCAGTTACTTCAGCCGGAATTGGCAGCATTGACCTCCTGCGCGGCGGCGTTGGCAGAGCTTGATGTGTTAACTAATCTTGCTGAGCGTGCCCAGAGCTTGAATTATGTCGCTCCCCAGCTAACGACTGATAACGGACTGCTTATCCAGGCTGGTCGTCATCCTGTGGTCGAAGCTGTACGCAAAGTACATTTCTGTCCCAATGATCTGCAATTAACTGAGCACTCATTATTGGTCATCACTGGACCGAATATGGGCGGAAAATCGACTTATATGCGGCAGACAGCGCTGATTGTGATTATGGCGTATATCGGCAGCTATGTACCGGCTGACTCGGCAACGATCGGACCGGTAGATCAAATTTTCACCCGGATTGGTGCCAGTGATGATCTGGCGGCTGGCCGATCCACTTTTATGGTGGAAATGAACGAAGCTGCCAATATTCTGAATAATGCCAGCGCACAAAGTCTGGTGTTAATGGACGAAGTGGGGCGTGGCACCAGCACCTTTGATGGGTTGGCGCTGGCATGGGGCTGTGCCGAGAAGCTGGTTCGAGATATTGGGGCTTACACCTTGTTTGCTACGCATTATTTTGAAATGACACAGTTGCCAGCCTTATATGATAAGGCCTTGAATGTTCATCTTGATGCTATCGAGCATGGCGACAGGATTGTGTTTTTACACCAGTTAAAAGTTGGTGCAGCCAATCAGAGCTACGGTTTGCAGGTGGCGCAGCTGGCGGGCGTGCCGGACGATGTGATTCAGGCGGCAAAAAATAAACTGGCCGCGCTGGAAGCGCAGCAAACAATACCTGCCGCTGGACAAGCTGAGCAGTTGCAACAGGATTTGTTTGCTGCGACGGATGATTGCGCATTACAAAAGCGGGTGGCTGAGGTTAATCTCGATGAGTTAACGCCAAAAGCCGCACTGGATTTACTGTACGAACTGAAAAAGCTCGTTTGAATTAATGCATTTTGCTGTTACGTTGACGTTGCAGTAACAGATTATTATTGGCTGGTGGCATCTGTACATGAAACCCCTGCGTTTGCAGGTTACTGATAACCTTATTGACATCTTCACGCGCCAACTGGCGTTCGCTGCGAAGTTCCAGCTCCATGACAAAAGGTGGTTCGTTGCCCATCATTTCGTACAGACTGGGCGGTACCTCGGAAAAATCATCTTTTTTGCGGAGATAAAGATAGAGCTCTTCTTTTTTTCTGCTTTTATAAATGTATGTTTTCATAACAATCCTGCGATCAAGAAATAGGTGGATGATAGATCATTTGCACGATGGTACCTGCGGGATCAAAACAGTAAAAACTGCGAGCGTCGTCGCGGTGCGTTCTGGGAGGCTGGCGTACTGGCACATTATGCCGGGTTAAAAAGTCATACCAGACATCCACCTGTTCCGGTGAGGTAATGATAAAACCTATGTGATCCAGTGGTTGAACCGGAGAGCGGTTAACATTTTCGCCGCGATGCAAAGCAAGGTTATCGTTACCAGAGGTGAGATAAACATTATCTGCATCTGGCCGCCACTCCACGGTCATGCCCAGTAGATCAACATAGAATCGCTCACAGGCTTCAAGATTTTCGACAGTTAACGCAATATGCCGTAAACCACCGGTTGGAGCTGGTCGCTGCATGGTTATGCTCCGTTATTCAAGCTAAGTGGCGAAGCTTGTTCAATGATTTTGTAGTCATGCGTAATCTCTGCTGTTTTGCCGAGCATGATGGATGCCGAGCAGTATTTTTCGGTTGATAGTTTGACGGCGCGATCGACGAAGTTTGGTTTCAGCTTATGACCTGTCACCGTGTATTGCACATGTATTTTAGTGAATACTTTGGGTGCTTCTTCGCTGCGTTCTGCCGATATTTCAACGACGCAGTCGGTTACTTGCTGTCGTGACTTTTTTAAAATATCAATAACATCAAATGAGGTGCAGCCTCCCAAACCTAATAATAACAGCTCCATAGGACGCATGCCGGTACCATGACCTCCGGCTTCTTTGGGGCCGTCCATCACGACAGTATGCCCCGTTCCTGATTCACCAACGAACAAAACATCTTCAACCCATTTTACTCTTGCTTTCATTTACCTCATCCTGCCCTAATAGCCGTAACCCTGTAATTTTGCCATAATCGCTGTGATAAGGCAGGTTTGTTCATTATAAAAAAAGAGCTGATTGTTTAAGACATGGAATATCACAAATACAAAGAGAGAGAAGAGCGTCTGGCAGATTTTTTCAGACATTGCCACAGCAAAATTTATCCGGCGAAAACCATGCTGACCCGACCTGGCGACATTCCTGACAAGCTATATTACATCCGCGAAGGTTCGGTCAGTGTCTGTGTCGAAAATGAAAACGGTGAAGAATTGATCGTCGCTTATCTCAATCAAGGCGACTTTATTGGTGAAGTTGGCTATTTCCATGGTATCAGTGACCGCATGTCGATAGTAAAAGCCAAAACGGATTGCCGTACGGAAGAAATCAGTTACCAAAACTTGAAGGCCTTATCTACCAGCGAACTGAAAGATTGTTATGCGTATTTGATGGAAACCTTGGGTGAGCAACTGGCAAAACGGTTGCTTACTACAACCCGTAAAGCCAGCAATATGGCGTTTATGGACGTCGCTGGCCGAGTGGAGGAGGCGTTACATGAATTGGCTGCTCAGCCTAGCGCGATGCGGCATGAACATGGACGGCAAATCAAGATAACTCGGCAGGAAATCAGCCGAATTGTCGGTTGTTCGCGAGAAATGGTTGGTCGGGTATTAAAAGAATTGCAGAGCCAAGGGGTGCTATGGGCGCATGGGAAAACCATGGTGCTCTTCAATGAAGAACACCGTGGCGTGAATAATCTAATTAAAAAGGTTGGTTAAGGCTTCACCGGGATCGGCTGCCCGCATAAAGGTTTCACCAATCAGAAAGCCATTGACGCCATGTTGACGCATCAGCGCAACATCGTCTTTGCTGAGAATACCGCTTTCGGTAATGACGATGGCGTCATCGGGGATAAAGTGCAGTAGCTTGATCGTGTTATCAAGAGAGGTTTCAAAGCTGTGCAGGTCCCGGTTGTTGATGCCAATCAGCGGCAGATTCAATACGTTCGCCCGATGTAACTCTTCTTCACTGTGTACTTCAACCAGCACGTCCATATCCAGTTGAATGGCCAGTTGACTCAGTTGTTCCAGTTGGCCGTCATCCAGCGCTGCGACAATTAATAAAATACAATCGGCACCAATCGCCCGGGCCTCGAACACCTGATAAGGATCAATAATAAAGTCTTTGCGAATGACAGGTAACTGGCAGGCTGTTCTCGCTTGTTTCAAATAATCTTCGTGACCCTGGAAAAAATCCTGATCGGTCAGAACAGACAAGCAGGCCGCGCCAGCACGCTCATATGATTGGGCGATTTCTGCCGGCTTAAAATCAGCTCGTAAAACACCTTTGCTGGGCGAGGCTTTTTTTATTTCAGCAATGACAGCGCTTTGACCGGCGGCCAGTTTGCGCTCGATAGCGTTAACAAAGCCACGTACAGGATCAGCAGACTCGGCCAGTTGCTGTAACAGCGGCAGTGGCAAACGTTTACTACGTTCGGCAATTTCCTGCTGTTTACGTAGCAGGATTTTTTTCAGAATGGTCGGTGTGTCAGTCATAAATTATTCTTTTTTCAAATTGCTACATTCGATCAGGGCGTTCAGTTTTTGTTGCGCTGTACCATCATCGATATGCTGTTGTGCTTTATGTATACCTTCAGCGAGGCTGTCAGCCAGATCAGCGGTATAAATTGCGGCACCGGCGTTCAGCACCACAATATCGCGGGCAGGGCCCGGTTCACCGGCAAAGATACGCTGGATAATCGCCAGACTCTCTTGTGCATTGCTGACGGTTAACTTGCTGATATCGCTGCGGGGAATCGCATGGTCTTCTGGTTTGATGGTATAGGTAAATACGTTGTCATTTTTCAGTTCGGCAACAAAGGTATCGGCGCCAATGCTGATTTCATCCATACCATCCTCTGCATGCACGACCATAACATGTTTGCAGCCAAGTTTTTGTAATACTAGGGCGATTGGTTCAACCCACTTCTTGTCAAATACCCC
>CANRLD010000017.1 GCA_947631375.1 uncultured Methylophaga sp.
CGGTAAGAATGGCCGATGCGTTTAAACAGGCGGTTAACGCGGGGCGGCTGGCGTATGAAGCCGGCATTATGCCAAAGCGCGATATTGCCAAACCAAGTACACCGACATTGGATCAACCGATATGGCACCAGCAGAGGTAACAGGCGTGGATAAAAAGACCATTCCGGCGATCTTGCTAATAGGCGGCATTGATCCACAAGGCTGTGCCGGTTTGACAGCGGATATTCAAACAGTCAGCCATCACGGTTGTCATCCGTTGCCATTGATAACCTGCATGACAGATCAGACTCAACACGGCATGCAGGCATTAAACTCGGTCAGTCGCGAGCGCTTTCTCAAGCACTATGAAAATAGTGTTGCTGATTTTGATATTGCAGCGATAAAAATAGGTTTGATTCCTACCTTGGAAATTGCCCGCTGTATTGAATACATCATCGATCAACATAAGGTGCCGATCGTACTGGATCCGGTAATGTCAGCAAGCAGTGGCGGGCAAGCGATCGCGGCAGATGTTATAGATTTTATTCGTAACATATTATTGCCAAAAATCAGCCTGTTAACGCCTAATCTTCCGGAACTGCTAGAACTCTCTGGACAGCAACAACAGTCAGTGGAAAAGCAGGCCAATCAGTTAATCGAGGCAGGGCTTTCGGCTTGTTTGGTAAAGGGCGGACATGATAATCAGAGTTTCGTTTCTGACTATTTTATCAATGCAGACACGCGCTTTTATTGCTATCAACCACGCCTGGAGAAAAATGTACGTGGCACCGGTTGTGTATTGGCTTCCAGCCTGGCGTGTCATCTGGCACAGGGTGACGATCTGCGTGATGCGATCATTTTATCGCGTAGCTATATTAATCGCGGCATTCGCGAATCCTTGGTGAGTGGCCCTTATCAGCTGTTTGCCCATCAGCGGCAGCCAATTGAACTCAGGGATTTCCCCAGGTTGAGTTATACCCCGGATTTGATTGGTAAAAGCTTCAGTTTTCCTGCTTGCCCGCAGCGCTTGGGTATTTACCCTGTTGTGGACAGTGCGGACTGGGTGGATCGCTTGCTAACCCTTGGGATCAAGACTATTCAATTGCGACTAAAGCAAACAGATCGCCAGTTTCTCGATGCTGAAATAGCTCATGCGACAGCCATGGCACGGCAGCACGATGACTGTTGTTTTTTTGTCAATGATCATTGGCGTCTTGCTATTGATAATGGTGTGTACGGCGTGCATCTGGGACAAGAAGATTTACATGATGCAGATTTGCTGGAAATTGAACAGGCGGGTTTACGGCTGGGGGTTTCAACGCATTCTTATTGGGAGCTGGCCAGAGCATTGGCAGTTAACCCGAGTTATATTGCATTAGGGCCAATTTTCGCCACGGACAGCAAACAAATGCCATGGCAGCCACAGGGGATTGAACGATTGGCAGAATGGATCCGCTTACTGGACGGACACACACCGCTGGTGGCGATTGGTGGTATTGATGTTGCGCGTGCCCACAGGTTGAAAAGAACGGGCGTGGGATCGGTGGCAATGATTTCAGCCATCACCAAAGCAGCTGATTACCAGCAGGTTACGCAACAATTGTTAGCAATCTGGTAATTGAAACAGGGGGATCAGCATTGAATAACGCTATGTATCTGACGATCAGCAAGTTGTAATCGCCCATTTAAGGCATTTATTTCGACTAAAAAAGCACAACTAATCACCTTGCCGGAAAGTTGCTCAATTAATTCACAGCTGGCTCTGGCGGTGCCGCCGGTTGCCAATACATCATCGACAACTAAAATATTGTCACCTTGCATCACGGCATCGGTATGAATTTCCAGGCTGGTATGGCCGTACTCCAATTGGAAATCCACTTTATGCGTGTGATAAGGCAGTTTACCGGGCTTACGTAACGGGATAAAACCCACGTCCAATACTGCCGCAACCAAGGCGCCGAAGATAAAACCTCTTGCTTCCATAGCGGCAACGGCTGTCAGCTGCTGATTGCGATAAGGGGCGGCCAGTAACTCTACAGCCTGCCGCATTGATTCAGGCGACTGCAGCAGTGGCGTGATGTCCTTGAAAGTAATGCCAGGTTCTGGGAAGTCGGCAATATTGCGGATCCTGGTTTTGAGATCATCCATCTGACACCTAGCTATTTTATTTGAGAAGGGATACTTGGCACAGCTATTATAACGGCAGCTTTTTATACAAGCATAATCATCATTTTGACTATTTCAGGAGTGCAACATTTGGTGACGAAACAATGGCGGAACCTGCTGGTTTTGACGCTACTCAGTGTATTGACGGGCTGCTTCAGCTTTGGTGGTGGCGATAAGGAGGCTGATAGTTCACAGCCACGTTACTATGTGATTGATGTGGATCGTGGCTATGTTGCCGCGCACTTTCCCACTGACAGGGTGTTGCGCATCAAGCCGGTGAGGGTAGCGCCGCATTATCGTACTGAAAGTCTGGTCTTTCGGGTGGATGAAAATGAGTACCAGCAACAGGCTGGTCATCTGCTACTTGTCGATCCGCAAACACTGTTTACGTCTCAATTACAACGCTGGTTGGCGAAAAGCGGCTTGTTCAGCGTAGTAATCACTGATGATTCCCAACCCGCTGATCTGGTGCTGGAAGCCGCTGTTACCAAATTGTACGGTGATGCCCGATCAGGTTATTCACCCCAGGCGGTGCTCGAAATGCAGTTTTTTATGAGCCCGGGAGATGCTGATCGCAGCAAAATGTTATTGCAGACCGGTTTTCGGGTTGATGCGTCCATCGATCAAACAACGCCATCGACGGTGGTGACCGGTTGGCAGAATGCACTCGAAGAAATCCTCGCGACGTTGGAGCAGGATTTAAGCGACTATTTTGATAAAGCCGAGACACCCTAGCTGAGGCGATTAATCGTGCAGGAAATCACGCGAAGTGTTACGATTAACCCTTTAGCCATGTTCGCCGTAATTGGGATTTTTGGCTGCCGTACAGCGGACGTAAACACAACAAGCGCTGCTTGTTTTTGTTCATTTTTGGAAGAAATAAATGTCTGAGATTGCTCTGGAACTGAACTCGATTAGTATCGAAGATGAGATGAAACAGTCCTACCTCGATTACGCCATGAGCGTTATCGTAGGTCGTGCTTTACCGGATGTCCGGGATGGTTTGAAGCCGGTGCATCGTCGCGTACTGTATGCGATGCGTGAATTGGGTAATAGCTGGAATAGTCCTTACAAAAAATCTGCTCGTATTGTTGGTGACGTTATCGGTAAATATCACCCGCATGGCGACTCCGCGGTATATGACACCATGGTGCGGATGGCACAGCCATTTGCGATGCGTTATATGCTGATCGATGGGCAGGGAAACTTTGGCTCTGTCGATGGCGATCCGCCCGCTGCAATGCGTTATACCGAAGTTCGCATGGCAAAGATTGCTCATGAAATGCTCACCGATCTGGATAAAGAGACAGTTGACTTTATCCCGAACTATGACGAATCCGAATCCGAACCCGCTGTTCTGCCAACTCGCTTTCCGGCGTTATTAGTCAATGGTTCTTCTGGTATCGCGGTGGGCATGGCGACCAATATTCCGCCGCATAACCTCACTGAAATCCTCAATGCCTGTATTGCCATCATTGATGAACCGACAATTACCACCCGTGAATTGATGCAGTATGTGCCGGGGCCTGATTTCCCAACTGCCGGGCTTATCAATGGTGCTAACGGTATCGCAGAAGCGTATGAAACGGGACGTGGCCGTGTTTATATGCGTGCCCGGGCAGAGATTGAATCCAATGAAGCGACAGGTCAGCAAAGTATTATCGTCAACGAGTTGCCATATCAGGTAAACAAGGCACGTTTGCTGGAAAAAATCGCCGAACTGGTGAAAGAGAAAAAGCTTGACGGTATTTCCGCGCTGCGCGATGAGTCTGATAAAGACGGTATGCGTATGGTTATTGTGCTTAAGCGTGGTGAAGTGCCCGAGGTTATTTTAAATAACCTTTATCAGCAAACCCAGATGCAGACGGTGTTTGGCATCAACATGGTGGCAATTGTTGATGGTCAGCCACGCACCTTAGGGCTCAAGCCGATTCTTGAGGCATTTATCCGCCATCGCCGTGAGGTGGTGACTCGCCGGTCAATTTTTGATTTACGCAAAGCCCGTGAACGTGCCCATATCCTGGAAGGCTTGGCCACGGCGCTGGCGAATATTGATGAAGTTATCGAGCTGATAAAAGCCTCGGCCAGTCCTGCAGAAGCCAGAGAAGCTCTGTTGGCTCAAGGCTGGCGTTCTGAAATGATTTTGGAAATGCTGGGCGCGGCAGGTGCTGAAGCATCACGACCTGAAAATCTTGAGGCGGCCTACGGTCTGGTCGATGAGAAATATTACCTGTCACCGGTCCAGGCACAAGCAATTCTGGATATGCGGCTGCATCGTCTTACCGGGCTTGAGCAAGACAAAATTTTGCAGGAATACCGTGAGGTACTGGATCAAATCCGCGATTTATTGGCTATTCTCAGCGACCCCGATAATCTCATGGCCGTTATCCGCGCTGAACTGGTCGAGGTTAACGAAGAATATGGCGATGCGCGCCGCACCGAGATTCTGGATGTGCATCTGGATCTGACACTGGAAGACCTGATCACTGAAGAAGAGATGGTTGTTACGCTGTCTCATGCCGGCTATGCCAAAACCCAGCAGCTTGACACTTATCAGGCACAACGACGGGGCGGTAAGGGCAAGACGGCGACTTCAATGAAAGATGAAGATTTTATTGAACATCTGTTTATTGCCAATACCCATGACACGTTGTTGTGCTTTTCCAGTACCGGTCAGGTGTATTGGAAGAAAGTCTACGAGTTACCGCAAGGTGGCCGGATGGCCCGAGGCAAGCCGATTGTTAATCTACTGCCGCTAGAGGAAGGCGAGCGTATTAATGCGGTATTACCTATCCGTGAGTTTGAAGCTGACAAGTTTATCTTTATGGCAACCGCCAGTGGTACGGTGAAGAAAACGCCGCTGGTGGATTACTCGCGTCCACGTGCCAATGGCATTATCGCTGTGGATCTGAAAGAAGGCGACAAGCTGGTGGGCGTGGCGCTGACGGATGGCGAATCAGACGTCATGTTGTTCAGTAGTAACGGTAAAGTTATTCGTTTTTCCGAAACCGATGTGCGCTCAATGGGACGTGTTTCCCGTGGTGTTCGTGGTATGCGCCTGGCGGATGGTGAACAGATTATTTCGCTGATTATTGCCCAGCAGGAAGGTGCTATTTTAACGGCCACCGAGTTTGGCTATGGTAAGCGTACCGTACTGGATGAGTACCGGGTACAGGGTCGGGGCGGTCAGGGGATTATTTCGATTCAGACCTCAGCTCGTAACGGTCAAGTGGTGGGTGCCGTGCAGGTGTGTGACGAAGATCAGATTATGTTGATTACCGATGGCGGCACATTGGTTCGCACGCCGGTGAAAGACGTTTCTCTGGTAGGGCGGAATACACAAGGTGTGCGGCTGATCAATTTGAGTAATGATGAAAAACTGGTCGGGCTGGAGCGGGTTATTGAGGACGAAGATGAAGACGATGATGGTGAAGTCCCGCCGAATACTGATGATTTAACTGAAGAATAACGACCTTGAGAGCCTTTAATTTTAGTGCCGGCCCTGCCATGTTGCCGGACGAAGTGATGGAAATCGCCCAGCAGGAAATGCTGGACTGGCACGGTAGCGGCATGTCAGTAATGGAAATGAGTCATCGCGGCCGGGAATATACCTCGATTGCAAAACAGGCAGAAGCCGATTTACGTGAATTGGCGGGAATTTCTGATGATTATGCGGTGTTATTTTTACAGGGCGGCGCATCCAGTCAGTTTTCAATGATTCCGATGAATCTGCTGCGTGATAAACGTCACGCAGATTACTTCAACACCGGTATCTGGTCAGCAAAAGCGATTGCTGAGGCGAGTCGTTATACGCAGGTGAATGTGGTTGCGGATGCCAAACCGTCGCACTATCAGACCATTCCGGATAAAGCACTATGGCAGCTTTCTGATGATGCAGCTTATGTACATTACACGCCAAATGAAACCATTCACGGGATAGAGTTTGCTGAAGTCCCGGAAGTTGGCAGTACTCCGTTAGTTGCTGATATGTCGTCAACTATATTGTCACGGCCGATCGAAGTGGACCGTTTCGGTTTGATTTATGCTGGCGCTCAGAAAAATATTGGCCCGGCCGGGTTGTGTATTGTTATTGTGCATAAGGAACTGCTTGGCCAGACCTTGCCGGGAACGCCCGCCATGTTTGACTATAAGCTCCATTCAGATCATGGCTCTATGTACAACACGCCGGCAACCTATAGCTGGTATCTGGCCGGATTGGTGTTTCAGTGGCTGAAACGTCAGGGCGGTTTAGCTGAAATGGCTAAAATCAATGAGCGCAAAGCAAACAAGCTTTATACAGCAATTGATGCGAGTGATTTTTATAGCAATCCGGTTGATCCGCGTTATCGCTCCTGGATGAATATTCCGTTCACGCTGGCAGACAGTACGCTGGATGAGCGCTTTCTGACAGAAGCGGCGGAGCAGGGACTGCTAAGTTTGAAAGGGCATCGTGATTTAGGCGGTATGCGTGCCAGTCTGTACAATGCCATGCCTGAAGCTGGCGTTGATAAACTGGTCTGGTTTATGTCTGATTTTGAGCGCAGGTTTGGTTAACCATGTCTGAACAGCAAGCATTACAAGCCGTCCGGCAGCAGATCGATGAGGTGGATAAGCAGTTGCAGGACTTGCTGAACAAACGTACCGCATTGGCACATCAAGTTGCTGAAATCAAACAGAGCTCTGCTGAACAAACGGACTTTTACCGGCCAGAGCGTGAAGCAATGATTTTGCGGCAAGTGATGGAGCGTAACACCGGGCCATTAGCCGATGAAGAGATGGCGCGGCTGTTTCGGGAAATCATGTCTGCTTGTCTGGCGGCGGAAAAACCCTTGCGCATTGCTTACTTGGGACCGGAAGGCTCGTTTACTCAGGCGGCAGCATTGAAACATTTTGGCGGTTCGGCGGAACTGCATCCGGTCAGTACTATTACCAATGTGTTCAGTGCCGTCGAGACTGAATATGCCTGCTATGGCGTGGTGCCTGTTGAAAATTCAACGGAAGGCGTTGTCAACCATACACTGGATCGGTTTGTTAGTTCACCGTTAAAAATTAACGGTGAAGTGACACTGCGGATACATCATTATTTGTTGAGCAATGCGGCACAACTTGCTGATATTAAAAAAGTATATGCGCACCCGCAGGCCTTGGCGCAATGTCGGCAGTGGCTGGGAGACCAGCTGCCACAAGCAGAGCTTATCCCGCTTGAAAGCAACTCCGAGGCTGCCAGACAAGTGGCCGAAATGGGCGAGGATAGTGCTGCGATTGCTGCCAGTACTGCTGCTGAAATTTATGGCTTGCAGGTGCTTGCCAGCAATATTGAAGATGAAGCAGGAAATACCACCCGCTTTTTGGTGATTGGCCGGCAGGAGGTTGCGCCTTCGGGTGTGGATAAAACTGCTTTACTGGTCTCCACCAAAAATAAACCGGGTGCGCTACAAAATCTGCTCAAACCGTTGGCTGACAAAGGTATCAGCATGACACGGATCGAATCCCGGCCCTCCCGAAAAGGCATTTGGGAATACGTGTTTTTTATTGATATTGAGGGACATTGTGAAGATCGCGCTGTTGCCAGTGCGTTGCAGGAACTGGAGGCTGAATCTTCCGTGTTTCGTGTTCTTGGTTCTTATCCAAAGGCTGTTTTGTAATGACCAAATTGGTATTAGCCAATCCACGAGGATTTTGTGCTGGAGTGGATCGGGCGATTGAAATCGTTGAACGTGCCTTGCTGTTATTTGGTGCACCGATTTATGTGCGCCATGAAGTGGTCCATAACCGTACAGTGGTTGAAGACTTGCGCAACAAAGGGGCTGTTTTTATCGAAGAATTATCCGATGTGCCGGATAATTGCACGGTCATATTTAGTGCTCACGGTGTATCAAAAGCAGTTCAGGACGAAGGCCGGAAACGCGGATTGAAAGTGTTTGATGCGACCTGCCCACTGGTCACGAAAGTGCATCTCGAAGTGGCTAAACATGAGAAAGTAGCGCGCGAATGTATATTGATAGGCCACGCTGGTCATCCAGAAGTGGAAGGCACTATGGGGCAATATACTTCCGAGCAGGGCGCGATGTATCTGGTGGAATCACCCGAAGACGTTGCCAGGCTGGAAGTAGATGATCCGGATAATCTGTCATTTGTCACCCAGACAACGTTATCGGTAGACGATACCAGACTGGTGATCGATGCTCTGCGAGAGCGGTTTCCTAATATTATTGGCCCAAGCAAAGATGATATTTGTTATGCCACCCAAAACCGCCAGGATGCGGTAAAACGACTGGCCGAACAATGCGATCTGGTTCTGGTAGTGGGCTCGGTGAATAGTTCCAACTCTAATCGCCTTAAGGAGTTGGCCAGCAAACTGGGTACAGAAGCCTATCTGATTGACAATGCAGACGAAATTGATAGTCGCTGGTTACTGGATAAACAACAGGTGGGGCTGACAGCGGGCGCCTCTGCACCGGAATCGTTGGTGCAGGAAGTTGTTGAAAAACTCAAACTGCTGGGAATTACCTCGGTGACTGAAGATAGTGGACAGCTGGAAAATATTTCCTTTTCCTTACCCAAAGCGCTCAAGGTAGATATTTCGCAGCTCGGAAAATCAGTCTAGTTGCCATCATGCAGGTTTGCCGAGCGGTTATTTTTTCGCAGTAAATTTCATACTTGCCACTTTAGGGTGAGTGCTTTTCAATTCAACATAACTAGCGTGGTTATTTCGCTGATATTGTGGCGGGGGTGGCTGGCTTCACGGTATTGCAGGCCAGTCTCTGGTCGTCACCACCGTGGTTATTCTTAACTGCCAGCCAGATTGTTGTTTTCTCCGCTGTTGCTGTCAGTGATATTCCTCCATTGTTCGCTAAAAACTGATCACTGGGTAACTATTTGATACGAAAGGAATGAAAATGGACAAACAAATACAAATTGAAGTCGAAGCGGCTGCTTTTCGTCGATTGTTGGCACATCTGCAGGAACGGACCGATGTACAGAATATTGACTTGATGGATCTGGCTGGCTTTTGCCGTAATTGCCTGGCGAAATGGTATCTTGCGGCGGCAGAGCAGCAGGGTGTCAAAATGGATTATGATGCAGCGCGCGAATATGTTTATGACATGCCTTACGAGCAGTGGAAGCAAAAATACCAAAAGTAGTGCCAGGCAAAGTGATTTACGTGCTGACAAGATGTTTTTTAATTTAAACACTCACTACGAATGTCATCGCTTATTGTCGTTTTTTGAGGAGAGCGTTTCTGCCGGCAGACAGGAGTGATAATGCTTACCACTTTTAATTGCCAGAAGTTTCTCCAAGGTTTTGATTTTCTTGCCAGAATGGCGCTGCATCAGGCTTTTATCGCTGTGCCAGCGTGTTAATCAGGCAAAAACTGTTACAATGAGCGGCTGTAATTTACCGCGTTGAGATATTAAGAAGGTATATATGACTGATTTTGTCGATAATGATCCACAAGAAACGCAAGAATGGTTGGATGCGCTTGAGTCCGTTATTGAAGCGGCCGGTGACGAAAAAGCCCATTACATTATTGAAAAACTCATTGATAAGGCGCGCCGTACCGGCATTAATCTGCCTTATAGTGCCAACACTGCGTACGTTAATACTATCCCGGTTGATCAACAGGAACGTATTCCGGGTGATCAAGCGATGGAACATCGACTCAGATCGTATATCCGCTGGAACGCGATGACGATGGTGGTAAAAGCCAACCTGAAACCTGGCTCTGTCGGCGGTCATATCGCCAGCTTCTCATCGGCAGCAACTCTTTATGATGTTGGTTTTAATCACTTCTTTAAAGGTGATGACCATGAAGTTGGCGCCGACATGGTGATGGTGCAGGGTCACTCTTCGCCCGGCATTTATGCACGCTCTTTCCTTGAAGGTCGCCTGACCGAAGAACAACTGGATAACTTCCGTTTTGAAGTAGACGGTAAAGGCCTGTCCTCCTATCCGCATCCGTGGTTAATGCCGGATTACTGGCAGTATCCGACCGTTTCCATGGGATTGGGGCCGCTGCTCGGGATCTATCAAGCGCGATTCATGAAATATATGCATCACCGCGAAATCGCCAAAACATCCGGCCGTAATGTCTGGGTCTATCTGGGTGATGGTGAAATGGATGAGCCGGAATCATTGGGCGCTATCTCCTTAGCTGGACGGGAAAAACTCGACAACCTGATTTTTGTTGTTAACTGCAACCTGCAACGGCTGGATGGCCCGGTTCGCGGTAACGGCAAAATTATCCAGGAACTGGAAGCGATGTTCCGTGGTGCTGGCTGGAATGTGCTGAAAGTTATCTGGGGCAGCGGTTGGGATCAATTACTGGCACGCGATACCAAAGGACTGTTACTGAAGCGCATGGAAGAAGTCGTCGACGGCGAATATCAAAATTACAAAGCCAGAGATGGCGCCTATGTGCGTAAGCATTTCTTTGGCAAATATCCTGAACTGCTGGATATGGTCTCGGATATGACGGATGAGGATATCTGGCAATTAAGTCGTGGCGGCCACGACCCACGCAAGATTTATGCTGCATACAAGCGTGCAGTGGAGCATAAAGGTCAGCCGACAATTATCCTGGCAAAAACCATTAAAGGTTATGGAATGGGAGAGGCTGGAGAGGGTCAAAACACCACTCATCAGCAGAAAAACCTGGAAGTGGAGCATATGAAACGCTTCCGCGATCGCTTCAAGATCCCGTTGACAGACGAGGAAGTTGAAGGCATGCCATATATCAAACTGGATGACGACAGCGAAGAGAAAAAATATTTGTTGGAGCGTCGCAAAGCACTAGGTGGCTTTATTCCTAAACGTAATCATCATGCTCCTGCACTTGCAGTGCCGCCGTTGAGCACGTTTGATGCTGTGCTGAAAGATAGTGGTGAACGTGAGCTTTCTACCACGATGGCATTTGTTCGCATAATGACTGCGCTGATTCGTGATAAAAACATTGGCAAAAACATCGTGCCTATTGTTCCGGACGAAGCCCGTACCTTTGGTATGGAAGGCTTGTTCCGTTCGATTGGTATTTATTCGTCTTCTGGCCAGATGTATGAACCGGAAGATTCCGGCAAGGTCATGTGGTACCGGGAAGATACCAAAGGTCAAATACTTGAGGAAGGTATCAACGAAGCCGGGGCGATGGCCGAGTGGATTTCGGCAGCCACAGCGTACTCCAACTATAACGTCAACATGGTGCCGTTTTATATTTATTACTCCATGTTTGGCTTCCAGCGGGTAGGCGACTTGTGCTGGCTGGCAGGTGATATCCAGGCGAAAGGCTTCCTGATCGGTGGTACTGCCGGACGTACAACGCTAAACGGCGAAGGTCTGCAACACCAGGATGGTCACAGCCTGATTCTGGCGAACACAATTCCAAACTGCATCAGCTACGATCCGACTTATGCCTATGAGATGGCGGTTATCATCCATGAAGGCATGCGCCGGATGTATGAAAAACAGGAAGGTGTGTTCTATTACATCACAGCGATGAACGAAAACTATACGCATCCCGGAATGCCGGAAGGTGTGGAAGAGGGCATCATAAAAGGTCTGTATCAGCTTAAGTCTGGCGGGAAGCACAAACTGAAAGCACAGTTGCTTGGCAGTGGCACTATTTTGCGTGAAGTCGAAGCCGCCGCGGAGCTACTGGAAAACGACTGGAATGTTTCAGCTGATGTGTGGAGTGCGACCAGCATTAATGAGCTGGTGCGTGAGGGTAATGATGTCGAACGTTATAACCGTTTGCATCCAACCGCTGAGAAAAAGCAGAGCTATATCTCACAATGCCTTGATGATAAAGCGGGAGTGGTCGTTGCTTCTACTGACTATATCCGCGCCTATGCAGAACAGTTACGTCCATGGATAAAACAGCGTTATGTGGTGCTGGGTACCGATGGATATGGCCGTAGTGATACGCGTGAAAGATTACGCAGCTTCTTTGAGGTTGATCGTTATCACGTGGTTGTTGCTACGTTGAATGCGCTGGCTGACGAAGGCGCAATTAAACACGATGTGGTCGCAAAAGCTATCGAGCAATATGGCATTAATCCAGATGCACCGAATCCAGTTAAGGTTTAAAACATGGCAGAATTAATTGAATTAAAAGTTCCTGACATTGGTGATTTTGACAGTGTTGAAATCATTGAGGTATTAGTTGCAGAAGGTGATTCGATCAGCGCCGAGCAGGAAGTAATCACTATTGAGTCTGACAAGGCGATGATGGAGATTCCTTCATCGCTGGCCGGCACGATCAAGGAAATGAAAGTCAAGGTCGGCGATAAAGTCAGTGAGGGTACCGTCATTGCACTGATTGAATCCAGTGATGCTGGTGACAAAGACAAGACAGAAGAAATAACTGAAAATGCGCCAGTAGCTGAAAATCAGGCTGTTGAAGCTGAACAAGCTGCGCCAACTCCCTCTGTCGAAACCCAACCGATCCCCACTGTTGCCAATCCTGAACCGGACAGAACCGAAACGTTACCGTACGCGCCGGATACCGGATCAGCGAAAAAGCCTTCACACGCATCACCATCAGTGCGCCAGTTTGCGCGTGAGCTGGGTGTACCGTTAGCGGCAGTAGTCGGCAGCGGACCAAAAGGTCGCATTACCAAAGAAGACGTGCAGAAATTTGTCAAGCAGGTCATGACATCGCCTGCACCTCAGGCAGCTGAAGGCGCAGCGATTCCTTCTGTCCCCGTGATCAATTATGCGCAGTTCGGTGAAATTGAAGCCGTAGAGTTGGCCCGGATCAAGAAGATCTCCGGTAAACATTTACATGCCTGCTGGTTGAATATCCCACACGTTACACAGTTTGATGAAGCTGATATCACAGAGCTGGAAGCGTTCCGCCAGGAAAACAAAGAGATGGCTGCCAAAAAAGGTGTCAATCTGACTCCACTGGTTTTCATCATGAAAGCCGTCGTGGCCTGCTTGAAGCAATATCCTGAGTTTAATGCTTCTTTAAGTGAAGACAAACAGAGCCTGATCCTCAAAAAATACTATAACCTCGGCGTGGCGGTTGATACGCCTAATGGCTTGATGGTGCCGGTAATTCGCGATGTCGACAAAAAAGGCTTTCTTGAGCTGGCCGGTGAGCTGGGTGAAATCAGCGGCCGTGCCCGTGAAGGAACGCTGACCGCCAAGGATTTACAGGGCGGTACTTTCTCTATTTCAAGTCTTGGCGGTATCGGCGGCAGTTTCTTCACGCCCATTGTTAATGCGCCTGAAGTCGCCATTTTAGGTGTCAGTCGTCACAAAATGTCGCCAGTATGGAATGGTAAAGAGTTTGAACCGCGTTTGATGTTACCGTTATCCATTTCTTACGATCATCGAGTGATTGATGGCGCTGCCGGAGCACGTTTTACGGTGATGCTTAATCAGATGTTGTCCGATATCAGGAAGGTGCTGTTATGAGTCTGATTGAAGTCAAGGTGCCGGATATCGGTGATTTTGATTCGGTTGAAGTGATCGATGTACTGGTGGCAGAAGGTGATTCAATTACCGAGAACCAGGACATTATTACGCTGGAATCAGATAAGGCAGCAATGGAAATTCCAAGTTCTGCTGCCGGTATTATCAGTTCATTGAAAATTAAGGTTGGTGACAAGGTTTCCCAGGGCGACGTGATTTTGCTGCTGGAAACGGAAGAAGTCGCTGTAAGCCAGGAAAAGTCGGCGGAAGAAACAGATACAGCAACAGCTGAAGCTGAGACACAGCCTGTCACAGCCAAAGAAGCTGGCACGACTGCTAAAGCGACAGTGGCAACAGATGCTGATATGCACGCAGAAGTCGTCGTGTTAGGTTCGGGGCCGGGAGGTTATACAGCCGCTTTTCGAGCAGCGGATCTTGGCAAGCAGGTTATTCTGATAGAGCGGCATCAACGGATTGGTGGTGTGTGCCTTAATGTCGGCTGTATTCCCTCCAAAGCGTTATTGCATACAGCGCACGTTATCAATGAAGCGAAACATATTGCAGAGAACGGGGTAAGTTTTGCAGAACCCACCATTGATATTCGTCAGGTTGCTGACTGGAAAGATGGCATTGTTGCCAAACTGACTGGCGGCTTAACGGCTTTGGCGAAACAGCGCAAAGTCACTATCGTTCAGGGTGAAGCACAATTTGCAGCCAGTAACCTGCTGCAGGTGGCCACCGCAGAAGGCACAAAAAATATCAGTTTTGATAACTGCATCATCGCTGCCGGTTCACGCGTCACCAAAATCCCTGTTTTCCCCAATGATGATCCACGGATGATGGACTCCACTGATGCATTAGATCTGCAAGATGTTCCGCAGAAACTGCTGGTCATTGGCGGCGGTATCATCGGGCTGGAAATGGCTACGGTATATAATGCTCTGGGCTCTAAAATAACAGTGGTGGAACTGCAGGACAGCCTGATTCCTGGTGCGGATAAAGATCTGGTTAAACCATTACATGATCGTATCCAGAAACAATACGAAGCTATCTATCTGCAAACACGGGTCAGTAAAATTGAACCGCTTGAATCGGGTTTGAAAGTGACGTTTGAAGGTGATAACGCACCTGAGCCACAAACCTATGACAAGATTCTGGTTGCAGTGGGCCGTACGCCTAACGGCAAGTTGCTCAATGCGGAAGCCGCAGGGGTCAAGGTCAATGAGCAGGGCTTTATTGAAGTAAACCAACAGATGCAGACCAATGTGCCGCATATCTTTGCCATTGGTGATATTGTCGGTCAGCCGATGCTGGCGCATAAAGCGACGCATGAAGGTAAAGTTGCCGCAGAAGTGATTGCTGGTCGTAAAGTTTGATCCTTTGACCATTCCTTCGGTGGCTTATACGGATCCTGAAGTTGCCTGGATGGGGCTGAGCGAAGAAGAAGCCAAAAAACAAGGCATTGATTATGTCAAAGGTGCTTTTCCGTGGGCAGCCAGTGGCCGTAATTTAAGCGTAGGCCGTGAACAAGGCTTGACTAAAGCGTTGTTTGATAAAGAAACAGGCAGATTGCTAGGCGCTGGCATCGTCGGCATAAATGCTGGAGAGCTGATCGCCGAAGCCGTACTGGCTCTGGAAATGGGGGCTGATGCTGCAGATATTGGATTCAGTATCCATCCGCATCCAACCTTGTCCGAGACGTTTGCTTTTGCAGCTGAAATGGCTGAGGGTAATATCACAGACCTGATGCCACCGCGTAAAACACTGCATAGCAAGTAATGGATGATCACAGGGTGATACAGTGTGTCACCCTGTGAGTGATAAAGAACGCGTATTACAAAGCTAATCTATGACTCATCTATGCCGTTGGAGCTGCTGGTATTCATGCCGCAATGACTAGAAAAACATC
>CANRLD010000018.1 GCA_947631375.1 uncultured Methylophaga sp.
TGAAGCAGTGGCCTTTCGGCGATTGATTACCCGTGGCAGTCAGTCTTATGGCTATCTTGTTGTTGAGGCCGATCCCAGCGATGAAGTCACCGAAGTGTGGCGTGATATGGAAACCTTGTTGTTACTGGGCTTGTTTTTCCTGACGGTAATTTCCAGCTTGATCTATCTGGCATTGTTGCATGGCTTACGACCATTACAAGAATTAGCTGACGCGTTGGGGCGTTTGGAAAAGGGTGATTTTCATGCCAGAGTGGACACTGGTGGTGCCAAAGAGCTAAAACCGATTCAGATCCGTTTTAATCATATGGCCGATGTGCTGGAAACGACCATGGCAGAGAACCATGCCCTGGCTGGGAATATGCTGACATTGCAGGAAACGGAGCGCCGTGACTTAGCGCGTGAGCTACATGATGAACTGGCACCGTGCCTGTTTGGTATCCGTGTTGATTTGGCTGAAATTGAGCGTATTGCTATTGAAAACAAGCTGCCGGATGTGGAAGAAAAAGTCAGCTCGGTCAAATTGATTACTAGCCATATTCAGTCTTTGGTGCGTAAGATGCTCAGTCGTTTGCGACCGATGACGCTGGATGACCTCGGACTGGCTGAAGCATTACGTGATATGTTACATAACTGGCGTGATCGCCAACCTGAAATTGATTGGGAATGGGATTTTGTCGGTGATTTTAACGGGCTGCCCGATACGCTGCAGGTCACGGTGTATCGAGTGGTGCAAGAATGTACAACCAATTGTGTACGCCATGCCGAGGCCAGCCATGTGCGGGTTGAAGTAAAGCGTGAAAAGGACTATATAAAAGTAACGGTCACCGATGACGGTAAAGGGCTGAATACTTCTGCAGTCAAAGGGTTTGGCTTGATCGGTATGCGAGAAAGAGTCTCGGCACTGGGTGGTAAAATTGCGTTTGATACTGCCGAAGGTCAGGGGTTGCAAGTACGGGTAATGTTGCCTTTAAAAAGTGAAAAGAAAAAATGAAACAGACCATCACAATCTTAGTGGTAGATGATCATCCGATTGTCAGAGCAGGCTGTCGGCAATTGATTCAACAAATCCCGTCAGCCAAAGTCGTTGAAGCGGAGACTGGCGAAGAAGGTTATCGGCTTTTTCAGGAGTTATATCCAGATATGGTGTTACTGGATATCACCTTGCCCGGAGTGGGTGGGCTGGAAGTGCTACGTCGTATTCGTGCCAACCGTGATACAGCAAAAGTATTGATGTTCAGCATGCACGAAGATCCGGTTTTCGCCTCGCGGGCGATGCAGGCGGGAGCACGGGGTTATATCACTAAAAATAATGCTGCGGATCATCTGGTTGAAGCCGTCAGTAAAGTGCTGGAAGGCAAAATTTATCTCAGTCCAGATATGGCGCAACAGCTGGCGATGTTAAATATTGATGCCGGAACCAGTGCACTGAGTGATTTATCACGACGCGAACTGGAAATCCTGCGGCTGCTGGGCGAAGGCAAAAGCATGAGTGAAATTTCCGAAGTCCTGGGGATCAGTTACAAAACAGTCGCAAACAACCTGACACAAATCAAAGGCAAGCTGGATATTAATAAAACGGCTGAGTTAATGCGCTTTGCTATCAGTCATGGGTTGTCATCATAACCTGTTGTTTTAAATGGGATGTTTTTGTAAAGGAACATATTCCCGGTTTAAAAGGAGAAGTCGCTCATGGCGAATGAACTTGTGTTTAGTAAGATTTATCGCAAGTCCATAGGAATGTTCAGCTTCTATAGTCTTATATTTCTCTCTCCTTCTATGAAGGTTTCAGCCAGACCAATTGGTCTGGCTTTTTTTTTGTCTTTTTTCCGCAGTTATCAGTGGGTTGACATTCTAAATGATAAGAAATCTCATTTAGATCTTCCGCTGGGTCAATTCTCTTGTTATTATGCCGAATTAATTGTTTCCATCGCCGATCTCCGGCAACACAAGGACAAATTTATGCAAGTTAATTTCAGCCGACTATGCTGCCTGCTGAGTATTTGGTTGGTGCCAACGTTTACCTATGCAGGTGCACTGGAGCAAGCCGTTGAGCAACAAGTGCAAACTGATACTGCGGCACAGCGCACGCAGCAGCAGATTGATAGTCTTGACGACGAAACACGCGAGTTGCTGGCGGAATATCGCAGTGTATTGAACCAGCAGGAAAGCCTCGCGGCATACAATGGTCAGCTTGAGCTCCTGGTTGACTCTCAGCAAAGTGAATTGCTGTCGCTGCAAGAACAATTGACGAATATTGACGCCACCCAACGGGATATTGTGCCATTGATGATAAAAATGGTTGATGTTATCGATCAATTTGTGCAGCTGGACAGCCCGTTTTTACAGGAAGAGCGTCATAATCGTGTCAGCCAGTTAAAAGCGATGATGGATCGGGCGGATGTCAATCTGGCTGAAAAATTCCGCCGTATTCTGGAAGCCTATCAGGTTGAAACAGAGTATGGCCGCACTATCGAAGCCTATCAGGGAGAGCTGGAAACAGCGGAACAGAACCGTACAGTAGACTTTTTGCGTGTGGGACGGGTTGGCTTGTACTACCTGACACTGGATCAGAAAGAGGCTGGTATGTGGGATCAGCATAATCAGCAGTGGCTGGTTCTGCCCCGTGATACCGTTCAGTCTGTCATTCAGGGCTTGAAAGTAGCCCGCAAGCAGTTACCACCCGATCTGTTAACCCTGCCGATTAAAACGCCAGAGACCGCCCAATGAGAAGCCTTTCCATTTTATTTATTGCTTTAATAGCCATACCGTTTGCCGCTCAGGCAAACGAACGCCCCGCCAATCTTGACCAACTGCTGGAGCAGGTTAAGCGTGAGCGGATAATCGAGCAGGAACAGAACCGCTTGCGAGAAGAGGAGTTTCTTCAAGCCCGTGATCAGCAAGCCGCCTTGTTGGAACAAGCTAAAGCGGCTTTAGCGACTGAAGAGCGTCGTACTGAAAGACTTAACGATGAATTTGAAGAGAATGAATTCAGACTGGCTGAGCAGGAGTCTTTATTACAGGAACGTTCAGGCTCACTAGGGGAATTGTTTGGAACCGTTCGGCAGATAGCCAATGACAGTCGAGCCGTTATAGAAAGCTCGATGACCAGCGTGCAGTACCCTGAACGTATTGCTTTTTTAACCGATCTGAGTGAGCGGAAACAGCAACCCAGTATTGATGAGTTACGCCAGCTCTGGTTGGTATTGCAGCATGAAATGACACACGCGGGTAAAGTGGAACAGTTTCCTGCTCAGGTGATTACCGTAAATGGAGAGGTTGCTGAACGGGACGTTACCCGTATTGGCGTGTTCACTGCGTTTAGTGATGGAAAATTCCTGCGTTACATGGCAGAAAACCAGGATCTGGTCGAGCTTGCCAGACAGCCGGTGCAACGATTACGTGATCAAATCCAAACGTTTGAAAACAGTGAGTCCGGCCAATTGCAGCCTGTTGTGATTGACCCGACACGTGGTGCGATTATGGCGCTTTTGGTGCAAACACCGGATCTGCGTGAGCGCATTCAGCAAGGCGGCTGGATTGGTTACATTATTCTGGTATTGGGTGCGGTTGGTTTATTGATTGCGTTGCATCGTTTTGTCACCTTGACTTATCTGGAGCGCGGAATTCGCAAACAACAGAAATCCAACGAGATCAACATGAAAAATCCGCTGGGTCGTATTCTGTCAGTCTATAGCGAAAAAATTGCCCATGATATTGAAACGTTATCGCTGAAACTTGACGAGGCAATCCTCAGAGAAACCCCGCGTTTTGAGCGTGGTCTAATGACACTGGCCATTCTTGCTGCGGTCGCACCCATGCTGGGATTACTGGGGACGGTGTCCGGGATGATTGAAACATTCCAGTCGATTACCCTGTTTGGTACCGGTGATCCAAAACTGATGTCAGGCGGTATTTCGCTGGCGTTAGTCACGACAGAGTTGGGGCTGGTGGTTGCGATTCCGATTTTATTGATACACAGCGCCTTGTCGAGCAAAAGTAATCGCTTGATTCAGATCCTTGACGAAGAAAGTGCAGCGATTGTGGCACGTAATGCTGAAGAAAAAATAATTCGCCGTGACGGATAATCTTTTCCAAATACAGCTGCTGATGGAAAGTGGCGGCATCGTAATGTGGCTGATCCTGCTGGCATCGGTATTGATGTGGACATTGATTTTGGAACGTTATGTCTATCTCTGGTTTTTACATCCTCGCGAAGTACGCAAATTGATGGATGAATGGCACCAGCGACAAGATTTGTCCAGCTGGTACGCGCAGCAAATCCGTCAAGGGATGATTTCCAAGTGCAAGACAGGGCTGGAACGGTTTTTGATATTGATCCGTACCTTGACAGTTGCGTTACCAATGCTTGGCTTGTTAGGCACGGTGAACGGCATGATTTTGACGTTTGATGTTATGACGATTTTTGGGACAGGCAATACGCGAGGCATGGCTGGCGGTATTTCAGTAGCGCTGATTACAACGATGGGCGGTTTGTTGACGGCTTTATCGGGACTTTATTTCATCACTCAACTGGAGCAGCAGGTCGTCCGGGAAGTGCATAACGTGGCAGATGCCCTGCGTAGAGATTAGGAAAGTTTATGCGTAAACGACATTCCCGCCGACAAAGTGGCGGTGCAGCTGAAATCAATATGACGCCGATGATTGACATGGTGTTTATCCTGTTGATTTTCTTTATCGTCAATACCTCGTTTGTCAAAGAAACCGGCGTAGAAGTAAACCGGCCTTCGGCGAAGACCGCGGTTGAAAAGGAACGGGCCAATATTTTGATCTCCATCCGGTCGAATGATGAGATCTGGATGGACAAGCGACAGATCGATCGTCGTGCAGTGCGTGCCAATGTAGAACGCATGTATGCCGAAAATCCTGAAGGTTCAGTGATTATTCTGGCTGATGAAGAGGCAAAAACCGGCTTACTGATTGAAGTGATGGATCAGGCTCGACTGGCAGGAGTGGCGAATGTCTCAATTGCTGCTGAACGAGACTAGTCATGGAGAATCAGCTGCCATGCGGATATTGATCGGATTACTGCTGGCTATTGTGGTCAATTATGGCCTGTTTCTGGTGATGACAGAAATGGTCGATACGGACAGCAACTTATTCCGCGAAGATAATGAGGTATTGGTACTCGACTTTATTCGCTTGCAGCAGCAAGAAACACCACCGGAAACAGTAAAACGGGAAGTACCGAAAAAGCCGCCACCACCGGAGGAGCCACCACCGCCACAGGCTGCTGCGACACCAAAAGTGTCACAGCCGAATGTGCAGCAACCGAAGATGGATATGCCGAGAATCGATGTGCCGTTGAATATTGCCGGTCAACCGTATCTGGGAGATTTCAGTGCGGCACCGCCAGCTCCTACACCAGCACCGGCACAGCCTGGCCCGCAAATGGATGATGAAGTGGTGCCTTTGGTACGTATTCCGCCAAACTATCCGCGGGTTGCCCAGCGGCGAGGAATTGAAGGTGTGGTGACAGTGGCTTTTACCATAACGAAGGATGGCCGAGTAAAAGATCCAGAAGTCATTTCTGCCAATCCAGCAAATGTTTTTGATAATGCGGCGATGACCGCCATTCTCAAATGGAAGTTCAGACCGAAGATGGTTGATGGTGAACCGGTTGAGCGTCGTGCGACGCAGGAAATTGAATTTAAACTGGCCCGATAATGATGAAGAAACTGACTCATAAATTCGCCACGCTGCTCGTACTGAGTTGCTTGATCTGGCCATTTTCATTGATGGCAGATGAGTATTTGCTGACCGAGAAAACCTACACAGCACTGAGTGCTGCGCAGGAAAAAATGGAGCAGCAACAATACCGGCAAGCGGAAGCGGATCTGAAAAAACTGGTTGCAGAAACCGCTGCCGGCTCATACGAAAGGGCAGTGGTACTACAAACATTAGGCTATCTGTATTCAGAAACCGAACAGTACAAACTCGCTGCCGAGCAGTTTGGGCAGGCTTTGGCGCTTGAGGCCTTACCGGAAGATGTCACGCATAATCTGCGTTACAACCTGGCTCAACTATTAATCGGTGATGGCCAATACCAGAAAGGTATCGAGTTGCTTAATACATGGTTAGCGACTGAGCCACAAGCAAAGAGCAGTGCGTATGTGTTGCTGGCAACTGCTCACTATCAAATTAATCAGTTTACCAAGGCGGTGGAAGCGATTCGTGTTGCCATTCAGCGTGACAATGCGCCGCAAGAAAACTGGTATCGACTGCAATTGGCAGCGCATATGGAAATGCAGCAATACAATCAGGCTATTAATGTACTGGAAGTGTTAATTGAACGTTTTCCGATCAACAAAACCTACTGGGATCAATTAGCTGCCTTGTATGCCCAACAGGAAAAGCGGCTGACCTCGCTGGCGGTACAAATGCTGGCTAAACGACTTGATCTTGGCAATAGCGATACGGTGCTGCGCCTGGCCAATATGTACCGCTTTTTGAATATTCCCTACAAGTCTGCCCAGCTGTTGCAAAAGTCGATGAATGACGGCGTTATCGAAAGTAACTTTGCCAATCTGGAAAAACTGGCGGACAGCTGGCTGGCGGCAAGAGAAAATGAAGAAGCAGCGCAGACGCTGGCCAGAATGCAGCCGATGGACTCGTCTGGTGAAACCGATCTGAAACTCGCCAGAGTATTGATTAGTACCGAGCAGTGGTCACAAGCTGCCGCACCGCTGCAGCAGAGTTTGGAAAAACTGCCGGAAGATAAACGTGGCCAGGCCTGGATGCTTTCAGGCATGGTGAATTATCATTTAGGTAATATAGAAGCATCAGAGCAGCATTTAAGTCGTGCCTTGGCATTTTCAGATGTACGCAATCAGGCGTCACAATGGTTGCGGCACTTGCAAAATACCCATCCTGATAAGAACGATGCCTGAAGTTTCGCTGGCTGAACTGAAAAGTCAGCTGGTAGAACATTATCGTTGGTTACGCCAGTATGGGTGCAATGATTCACATAGCGGGAACGCGTCTTTACGTTGGCATAATCAGGTTTGGGTGACGCCTACCGGTTGCTGTGCCGACACCCTCACCCCAGAAATGCTGGTCGCCTGTGATTTCAATGGACAGATCGACGAAGCGGCTTCACTGGATGCGGCCTTACATCTGGCAACCTACCAGAATAACCCGCAGGCCGGAGCCATTTTTCATAGCCATGATCCGCACGCGATTACGATGACGCTGGATGGACAGCCGTTTATCCCGATTGATTTTGAAGGGCAGTATTATTTTCCCCAGGTGGCGGTGCTCACTATTGATTATGCCGATTATCTTCAGCTGTCACCGTCTATGGTTGCTCAGGCATTAAGAGAACATAAGGTAGTAATTGTTCGCGGGCGCGGTGTTTACAGTTGTGCGGAGACAGTGAATATCGCCTACAAGTGGAGCTGCTCGGTAGAGCTTTCTGCAAAAATAGCCTGGCTTGCCGCTCAACGCTGAATTACCGTAAGGTATAAACTTGGCAGGCAGCGCAAAGCCGCGCTTTATACCGATAGCTCATGAGGATCTTCGATTGATGAACAGCGAAAAAGCCTTCTCTCCTCCAGCGCAAAAAACAACATATTTACGAACGACCCGGTTGGCCGGGATGGAGAGTGATGCTTTTCGTGCTGAGCTGCTCACTTATTTCAATACAACATTCGAGCGCTACGAATCGCTGTTTAACACACTTGCGACAGACGACGGTTTTTATCGGAAAAGTATTTCGCTACGGCATCCGCTGATTTTTTATTACGGTCATACCGCAACATTTTTCGTTAACAAGTTATTGCTGGCAGGGCTGCTGACACAGCGAATCAACCCGCGCTTTGAGTCAATGTTCGCAGTCGGTGTGGACGAAATGAGTTGGGATGATCTGGATGAAACGCATTATGACTGGCCCACGGTGGCAGAAGTCGCTGCCTATCGCCAACAGGTGAAAGCGGTTATTCACCAATTGATAGCTGAACTGCCGCTACAGTTGCCTGTTGATTGGCAAAGTCCATGGTGGGTCATCCTGATGGGGATTGAGCATGAGCAGATCCATCTGGAAACCTCCTCGGTGCTGATTCGGCAGCAGCAATTATCATTGGTGCAGCAACATGCTGACTGGTCAGCCTGTACCTTATCTTTGGAAGCTCCGGAGAACTGTCTGCTCACCGTGCCTGCTGGCAGGGTGGAGTTGGGCAAGCCATTTGATGATGCCTATTATGGCTGGGATAACGAGTACGGTCAGCATCATGCAGAGGTTACTGAATTCAAGGCAGCCAAATATCTGGTCAGCAATCAGGAATTTCTGGCATTTGTTGAAGCCGGTGGTTATCAGCAAGATCAATACTGGCAGGAAGAAGGTCTGCAATGGCGTGAGTTTACACAGGCAGAGTACCCGACTTTCTGGATCAAGTCAGCACAGGGTTGGCAACTTCGCCTGATGACTGAGGTTGTGCCGATGCGTTGGGACTGGCCAGCCGAAGTCAATTATCATGAAGCCAAAGCCTTTTGCGAGTGGAAAAGTGCTCAAACCGGCGAGAATGTGCGTTTGCCAACTGAAGATGAGTGGTATCGGCTGGCGCACTATGCCGGCGTGGAAGAATTAACAGCACAGCCTGCCGCTGCAAATATTCATCTGGACCACTGGGCTTCTCCCTGTCCAGTAACGTCTTTTGCTCATGGCGATTTCTATGATGTGGTCGGCAATGTCTGGCAATGGACGGAAACCACGATATATCCGTTTGAAGGTTTTAAGGTGCACCCGTTGTATGATGACTTCACCACGCCAACGTTTGACGGCAAGCACAATCTGCTGAAAGGCGGCAGCTGGATCTCCTGTGGCAATGAGAGCCGTCTGTCATCACGCTACGCCTTCAGACGGCATTTTTTTCAGCACGCCGGTTTTCGTTATGTTGTTTCGGATACCGCAGCCGTGAACCTGAATATCGAGTATGAAACCGACAAATCGCTGAGTGAATATGCCGAGTTTCACTATGGTGAAGGTTATTTTGGCGTGCCAAACTTTCCACAGGCAATGGCGCAACTGGCGCTGGCAAAAATGGCTGGCAAACCGATGAAACGTGCTTTGGATCTGGGCTGTTCCGTTGGCCGGGCTAGCTTTGAACTGGCGCGACAGTTTGAGCATGTCACTGCGATTGATTTTTCTGCCCGTTCCATCAACTTCGGTGTGCAGCTGCAACAGCAAGGCGTTATTCGCTATACCATTGTGGAAGAAGGCGAATTGCTACTGTACCGTGAACGGCGTCTGGCACAGCTTGGCTTGCAGGAAACAGCAGATAAAGTGACCTTTATGCAAGGCGATGCCTGCAATCTGAAAGCGGTTTATCGGGACTATGATCTGGTGCTGGCACTTAATCTGCTGGATCGGTTATATGCTCCACGGCTATTTTTACAACAGATCCACCAGCGTATTCATGTCGGTGGGTTGTTAGTCATCGCTTCACCTTATACTTGGCTCGAAGTTCATACAGAGAAAGCCAATTGGTTAGGCGGCTTTAAGCAGGATGGCGAGCGGGTTTCAACACTGGATGGTATTAGACATGTGCTGGAGAAGCATTTCAGGCTGATTGAAGGACCATTTTCGCAACCTTTTGTGTTGCGTGAAACACAACGTAAATTCCAGCATACGTTGTCAGAGGTGACTATCTGGGAACGGCTCGATGAGCAGGATTGATTTTGATCAGTTAATCGATCGCAGCGGCACCTACAGTCTTAAATACACGGCGAGGCAACGCTTGTTTGGCCGGGAGGATGCCATTCCGCTATGGGTCGCCGATATGGATTTTGCCGCACCGCAAGCGGTTACCCAGGCGCTGTCTGCCAGAGCGCAGCATCCGCTCTATGGCTATAGCGAATATCCGCCAGCCTTGTATCAGGCAATACAGCAGTGGTTTTTACGGCGGCATCAGTGGGAAATTGCAGCTGAACATATCGTGATATGTCCAGGTGTCGTGCCATCGCTGCATGCCACGATTATCGCGCTGACACAACAGGCTGATGGGGTGATTGTCCAGCCGCCGGTCTATTTTCCGTTTTTCACCGCGGTGACGGAAACGCAAAGAACACTGCTGCACAACCCATTACTCTTAGTGGATGATGTTTATCAAATAAACTTTGATCAGCTGGCGTTGCAAGCGGCGGCTGGAGCCAAAATGCTGCTGCTTTGTTCGCCGCATAATCCGGGAGGGCGTGTCTGGAGCGAGGCTGAGCTGCAACAACTGCTTGATATTGCCAGACAATATAAATTGCTTATCATCAGTGATGAGATTCACGCCGATTTAGTATTGACGGGCCGACGGCATATTCCGTTGGCGGCATTGGCGGAAGATGTGCCAGTGATAACCGCTGTGTCGGCCAGTAAAACCTTTAATATTGCTGGTCTGGGCATGTCGATGCTGATTGTGCCGGATGCCGGCCACAAAAAAGCGATTGAGTCGGTTTTTAACACATGGCATGTCAGTGCGGCGAATCCGTTCAGTATTGAAGCGACCATAGCCGCCTATCAGCAGGGGGAGCCGTGGCTGGATGCACTGCTGGAGTATTTACAGCAAACCTGCCAATGGGTGCAGCAGTTTTTTGCGACGCAGTTACCAATGATTCGAGTGTTGCCGATACAGGCGACCTATCTATTGTGGCTTGATTGTCGGGCATTGCAGTTGAATGATAGACAGCTTGGAAGGTTTTTTGTCGAGCAGGCAGGAGTGGCGATGAACCCTGGAGTGATGTTTGGTGAAGGCGGCAGTGGCTTTATGCGGATGAATATTGCCGCGCCGCGTGCCATTATTGAGCAGGCTTGTCGACAGATCGTTGCTGCTTGGGAAGCGATGCCCCAATAGCTGGTTGATAGCGAGTTGTTTGTAGAAAAACACCGTAAAATCCTGTGCTTGTTCGATAAAAGAGACAGAGAGAAATGGATTTCTTTCGCCACGTAACTCCCGTGTTTGCTACTATTGACAAGTTTTGAGATGTGATGCAGGTCTGATGTTGCAGATACGATAATGCGCAGGCTTGTACATCGCGCTTTTATCCTGCTAACCTTCGGGCAACCTGATTTTTTGATTAAGAGATAATGAACAACATCTACAACGCTGCGGCAATTGAGGTACTTACGGGGCTGGATCCAGTCAGAAAGCGCCCCGGAATGTACACAGATACCAGCCGCCCAAATCATTTGGCCCAGGAGGTCATTGATAATAGCGTTGATGAAGCAATTGCCGGTTTTGCCAGTAATATTCAGGTCGTGCTGCACCCCGACAATTCACTGGAAATTAGTGATGATGGGCGTGGAATGCCAGTGGATATCCACCCCGAAGAAGGTATTCCCGGCGTTGAGGTTATTCTGACCCGTCTGCATGCTGGCGGAAAGTTTTCCAATAAAAACTATCGATTTTCCGGTGGTCTGCACGGTGTTGGGGTGTCCGTTGTCAACGCCCTGTCCAAACGTCTCGAAGTCACTATTCGCCGCGATGGCATCAGTTACAGCATTGCATTTGAGCACGGCGTATTGGTGGAACCGTTATCCGAAACAGGAACGGTGGGTAAAAAAAATACCGGTACCAGCGTACGTTTTTGGCCGGATACCAGCTTTTTCGATGCGCCCAGGTTTCTGGTGTCGCGATTACGCCATATATTACGTGCCAAAGCGGTTTTGTGTCCGGGGCTGGTGGTTACTTTCGAAGACTTGAGCAGCAGCGACAAGCAAAAAGATCGCTGGTGCTATGAAGATGGTCTGAACAGCTATCTGACCAATTCGATGACCGATATTCCCTGCGTGCCTGCCAAACCGTTTATTGGTCATTTTGATGATACCGATCAGCAAGTTGATTGGGCGTTAATGTGGCAACTGGAACCGGCAGATGTGATTAACGAAAGTTATGTCAACCTTATCCCCACAGCGCAGGGCGGTACTCATGTAAATGGTTTGCGCTCCGGTCTGCTGGATGCTTTACGCGAGTTTTGTGAGTTTCGCAGTCTGCTGCCGCGCGGAGTGAAACTCTCTGCTGAAGATATTTGGGAACGTTGCTGCTATGTTATCTCGGTAAAGTTGCAGGATCCGCAGTTTTCCGGACAAACCAAGGAACGTTTGTCATCGCGCCAGTGTGCTGGCTTTGTGACTGGCGCGGTGAAAGATTCTTTCAGTTTATGGCTGAACCACCACGTTGAAGATGGTGAAAAGATTGCCGAACTTGCCATTAATAATGCGCAATCAAGATTAAAGCAGGCCAAAAAAGTAGTACGCAAACGGGTGCAGTCCGGCCCGGCGTTGCCCGGTAAATTGGCCGACTGTACTTCGCAGGATCCTTCTCGCACAGAACTATTTCTGGTGGAAGGGGATTCAGCAGGAGGTAGTGCGAAGCAGGGGCGGGATCGCACATTTCAGGCCATTATGCCGTTACGTGGCAAGATCCTGAATACTTGGGAGGTCGATGCCTCACAAGTGCTGGCTTCTCAGGAAGTTCATGATATTGCCGTGGCAATTGGTGTCGATCCCGGCTCGGATGATTTGTCAGGTTTGCGTTATGACAAAATCTGTATTCTAGCCGATGCCGATTCGGACGGCGCACATATTGCCACCTTGTTGTGCGCGTTATTTGTTCGTCATTTTCGGCCGTTGGTCGCAGCTGGACATATCTGCGTTGCCATGCCGCCGTTATATCGAATTGATGTTGGCAAACAGGTGTTTTACGCCCTGGATGATGATGAACGGCAGATCATTCTGGATCGTATTGCGCGCGACAATATCAGAGGTAAAGTCAGTATTCAGCGGTTCAAGGGATTAGGCGAAATGAATCCCCTGCAACTGCGGGAAACCACGATGGCGCCGGACACACGGCGACTTATTCGTCTGACGCTTGATGCAGAAGACGATACCTTTATGATGCTTGATAAGTTATTGGCTAAAAAACGCGCCGCCGATCGCAAGATCTGGCTGGAACAACACGGTGATCTGGCCGTAGTGTAATTGGGACTGAGAGCTTGAAACAATGGCAATAGTGGACGATCTGGAACAGCAACCGCTTCGTGAATTCACGGAAAAAGCGTATCTGGGTTATTCCATGTATGTCATTCTGGATCGCGCCTTGCCGCACCTGGCTGATGGGCTGAAACCAGTGCAACGCCGTATTGTGTATGCAATGTCAGAGCTGGGGCTTAGCGCCGTATCCAAACATAAAAAATCGGCCCGTACTGTTGGTGATGTGCTGGGTAAATATCACCCGCATGGCGATTCGGCCTGTTATGAAGCCATGGTATTGATGGCACAGCCATTTTCCTATCGTTATACCTTGATTGACGGGCAGGGAAACTGGGGCTCCATGGATGATCCCAAATCCTTTGCCGCCATGCGCTATACCGAAGCCCGTCTGGCACCTTATGCCCAAAGTTTGCTAAGCGAACTGGGACAAGGAACGGTTGAATGGATTCCAAACTTTGATGGCACGATGGATGAGCCGCAATTACTGCCGGCACGGCTGCCCAATGTATTACTCAATGGCGCTACCGGTATTGCTGTCGGGATGGCGACGGATATTTTGCCGCACAATCTGCGAGAAGTGGTCAACGCCTGCCTGTTGCTGCTCAAATCGCCGAAAAGCACGCTGGATGATTTACTGACTGAAATTCAGGGGCCGGATTTTCCCACCGGAGGCGAAATTATTTCCTCATCGGCCGAAATCCGCAAAATCTACGAAACCGGCCACGGTTCGATTCGCCAACGTGCGTCCTATGTTATTGAAGATCATGAAATCATTATTCATGCGCTGCCATATCAGGTGTCTGGCGCCAAGGTGCTGGAGCAGATTGCCGCGCAAATGCACAGTAAAAAGCTGCCAATGGTCGCTGACTTACGGGATGAATCGGATCATGAACAGCCGGTCCGGTTGGTGATTGTGCCGCGTTCTAACCGGGTCGATATTGAGAGTTTGATGTCGCACCTGTTTGCCACCACCGATCTGGAACGCAGCTATCGCGTCAATATGAACATGATTGGTCTGGATGGCCGTCCGCAAGTGAAAAACCTGTTGCAGCTGCTTAACGAGTGGCTGCTTTATCGTATTGAAACCGTACGCCGTCGTTTGCAGCACCGCCTGGATAAAGTGCTGGATCGGATGCATGTGCTGGAAGGCTTGCTGATCGCCTATCTCAATATTGACGAAGTCATTGCCATTATCCGCAATGAAGATGATCCCAAAGCCGAGCTGATGGCACGGTTTAATCTGAGTGATCGCCAGGCTGAATCCATTCTTGAATTACGTTTGCGCCATTTGGCCAAACTGGAAGAAATGAAGCTTAACAGTGAAATGGACGATCTGAGCAAGGAGCGTAAATCACTGGAATTATTACTCAGCTCGGAAACCCGCCTGAAAACGTTGATTCGTAAAGAGTTGACGGCAGATGCGGAAAAATACGGCGATGAAAGACGTAGTGAAATTACCCAGCGTGAAGCCGCTAAGGCATTGAGTGAAACAGAGCTGTTACCTACAGAACCTCTGACTATTGTGTTATCTGCCAGTGGCTGGGTGCGGGCAGCAAAAGGTCATGATGTTGAACCGGAAGAGTTGAATTACCGGACAGGCGATCATTATATGGCTTCTGTCAAAGCCCGCAGTAACCAGCAAATTGTCTTTCTGGATGAAGCAGGACGCAGTTATTCGTTGCCGGCGCATACATTACCCTCAGCCAGAGGGCACGGCGAGCCATTGAGTGGTCGCTTGCAGTCTGCCGCAGAAGTCCGCTTTGTCGCGATTATTGCCGCCGACGATGAGCAAATGGTGTTATTGGCGAACAGTGCAGGCTATGGTTTCGTAACCCGATTTTCCAACCTGTTAGCAAAAAACAAAGCAGGTAAAGCGGTGTTTAACGTACCAGCGAAGGCGAGTTTGTTGCCGCCGCTGATAGTGGATGATATCGCTACGCAACAGCTGGCAGCTGCGGCGGGCGATGGTCGTTTACTGGTGTTTGCTGTCAGTGAGTTGCCGGAGATGAATAAAGGTAAAGGCGTCAGACTTATCAACATTCCGCAGGCGCGCTTTAGCAGTGGCCAGGAATGGTTGCAGGCAGTAACACTGATTCCGCAAGACCATAGTTTGATGTTACACGCGGGTAGACGTCATCTGACATTGAAGCCTGCCGATTTACAGCATTATGCCGGTGAGCGTGGTAAGCGCGGACACAAGTTACCACGAGGTTTGCAGAAAGTGACGATGGTTGAAGTCGCTGAGTAAGACTCGGCGCTTGTCAGTTTGGCCTGGGCGGGCGGGGTTAATGCGCGTCAGTGTGTTTTCGCATGTTGGGTGACGAGCAGCTCATCAGTCAATATTGCTG
>CANRLD010000019.1 GCA_947631375.1 uncultured Methylophaga sp.
GATTTGCGGTTACCTGATGGTGATGGCATGAGCGTGGTCGAGCAAGTGGTGCAGCACTGGCCGGAAGAGCAACGACCGGGATTAATCGTGATCACTGCGTTTGGCAGTGTCCGTCAGGCAGTACAAGCGTTGCAGGCGGGTGCAGATGATTTCCTGACCAAACCGCTAGACCTGGAGCATTTTCTGCTGGCGGTAAAGCGGGTGGTGGCTACTCGCCAATTACATGATGAATTATTTCAGTTCCGTAAACTCAACCGGCAACCGGCTTTTCATCAAATGTTTGGCCGTAGCGCCGCAATGCGTAACCTGTTTGAGCAAATCAAAGTGATTGGCCGGGCGCAAGGACCGGTATTGATTAATGGTGAAAGTGGTACGGGTAAAGAGCTGGTTGCCAAGGCGCTACATGCTGAAAGTGATCGGGCTGTGGGGCCCTTTTTGGCGGTAAATTGTGCTGGAATTCCACAGGAATTATTGGAAAGTGAGTTTTTTGGTCATGCTGCTGGCTCTTTCACCGGGGCGAAAAAAGCCCGTAAAGGGCTATTGCAGGAAGCCAATGGCGGCAGTCTGTTGCTGGATGAAATTGGTGAAATGCCTATTACGCTACAGGCGAAACTGTTACGAGCACTGCAGGACGGATCGATCCGCCCAGTGGGGCAGGATACCGAAGAAAAAGTGGATGTGCGGATCATTGCAGCGACACATCGGGATTTGAAACAAAAGGTTATTGAAGGCAGTTTCCGTGAGGACTTGTTTTATCGGCTGGAAACCTTTGCGTTGTCTGTGCCACCGTTACGCGAACGCGAAGAAGATCGGGAAATTCTGGCGCAACAGTTTTTACAACAATTGATGGTGGCACAAGGCCGAAAGATAAAAGGTTTCAGTGACCAAACACTGGAAATACTCCGTCGTTACCCCTTTCCTGGAAATGTTCGTGAGTTACAGAATGTGGTGGAGCGAGCCTTTGCCTTTTGTGGTGAAGACTGGGTGCAACCACAACATCTGCCGGCACGGCTGCATGACAGTAAAGCTGAACATGCCGAAACGACATTATCTGCAATCGGGCAGAGAGATGAGGCATTACTGGCCGGCGCGGTATTACCGACCTTGGAACAATTGCAAAAACGCTATGTAAATATGGTGCTGCATGAAGTGGGTGGCAATAAACGTCGTGCAGCCGCTTTACTCGGGATCGGCCGCCGTACTTTGTATCGCTGGCTGGATGAAGACGATGATGTTTCTGAGATGACGATAGGTTAATCTTTTCGGAGATAACCCCATTTATTACGAAGCCTTATTGCTGCCAGCCCATCATGAAACGGTCTGGCATGTTCAAACTGCGGTTCGATAACGATGTCACCCTGTCGGTTAATAAAGCCATATTGATGATAATTTTGGGTGACGACAGCCAAGCCGTCAGAAAATGAATGTGCCCAGACATAATCCGCTTCAATCGCGATATCGCCATGATTATCGATATAACCAACCATGGCATTTTTTTCCACTCGGGCAAGGCCTTCGCTAAAGCTCCAGGCATCATCAAAGTAGGGCGCTACTACCATTTCGCCATCGCTATTAAGGTAACCGTAGCGTCCGCTTTGCTTGACCGCAGCAAAACCTTCGCTGAACGCCTTTGCTTGCTGAAACTGTGGTTTCACCAGCCAGTGACCCTGCTTATCAATATAGCCCCACCGTTCGTCAACCATGACGGCGGCGTAACCTTCACGAAACACCCGCGCTTGGGAAAACTGTGGCGTAATCAAAATAGTGCCTTGAGGATCGATAAAGCCCCAGTTATCCGCTATTTTCACCGCGGCACGCTGCTCACTGAAACGCTGAACTTCTGCAAACTGTGGGGCAATGACTTCGTCACCGAAAGTATTGAGATAGCCCCATAGCGTATCTTGCTGAAACCCCGCCAGACCATCATCAGTAAAACTGCCGACGTTGTCATATTGTGCCGGGACGACAGGCTCACCGACAGTATTTAAAAATCCCCATTTACCATGCTCAAGGAAGGCGGCGCGCCTCTGCTTGAAGGCGCTAATTTTGGGATAAGCGGGTGACAAAATAATGTGGCCATCGTGATCAACAATGCCCCACAGATCATTTTGACGAAAAGCGGTGACACCGTTGTCTATATCGTGGAACTCGTCAGCGGTGAACAGCACGTCGCCATTTCTGTTAATCATGGCAAACTGGGCTCGTCCCTGATGGGCGATCATCACCGCCGCCCGATCATCGTTAAAGTTGCCTGCATCATCAAATTGCAGGTTGATTTGTAGATTTTCTACATAAGCCAGTGTCGGCTGAACGGCGTAGCTGATGGAGACAGCCAGCAACAGCGCCAGTGCCGCCAGAAAATATGCCGATGTTTTTAAAGGGGTTTTTGTCATAGCGACTATCGTACTACCCAAACCGTACTTTGATAAGCTGCTTGTTAATACATGAGCTGCAACCGAAGGGAAAACGCTGGCACGATGCGCGCCGGGAGAGAATAACGAGACAAAAAAAAGCCCCAGTCCGGGGACTGGGGCTTTCTGCTGTTATGCGTACTGATTAACGGTTGCAGATGTACATTGTTACTTCAAAACCGAAACGCATGTCTGAATATTCTGGTTTAGTCCACATGAGCATTCTCCTCTTCGTTAGCTATCAGCAATTGCTGACTTGGTTACAAGGTTAATGGAAGCCGGTCAGTCGATCTTCAGTTAATTGCCCGGTATGAATCAGGATTTTCCTGATTAGTCGCTGACTGGTGTGCGCATGGTGACAAACTCCTCAGCAGCGGTCGGGTGAATGCCGATAGTTGCGTCGAAGTCAGCCTTGGTTGCACCGCATTTGATGGCGATCGCGATGCCTTGCATAATTTCGCCAGCCGATTCACCGACCATATGTGCGCCAAGTACCTTATCGGTATCGGCATCAACCAGCAGTTTCATCAAAGTACGCTCTTGCGAACCGCTGAGGGTGTGTTTCATTGCACGAAACTCTGAACGAAAGGTCAGTACGTTTTTATACTGTTTGCGTGCCTGCTCTTCCGTCATACCGACCGTGCCGATATTTGGCTGGCAAAATACGGTAGTGGCGACATTGCTGTAATCCACTTTACAAGGCTGGTTATTAAACAGATGTGCTGCCAATGCCGTACCCTCGGCGAGAGCCACCGGTGTCAGTTCAATACCGCCAATCACATCACCTAATGCATAAATGCTTTGTTCGGAGGTCTGGAAATTGTCATCGACCTTAATATAGCCATCGTCATCAAGCTGTACATTGACATTTTCCAGGCCAAGTCCTTGCAGATTTGGCTTTCTGCCGGTGGCAAACAAGACGGTATCAACCGTCAGCTGGCTACCATCGCTCAAGCTTAACTCCAGACTGCCATCTGCTTGTTTTTCAATCGCAGTGATTTCCGTGTTGAAGCGGATATCAACGCCATTTTGTTGTATTTGTCCGGCAGCAAAATCGGCGATTTGTCGATCAAAGCCATTTAAGAGCTTGTCGGATCGGACCAGCTGACTGACCTCGGCACCCAGGCCGTGGAAAATACCGGCAAATTCAACAGCAATATAACCGCCACCAGCAACTGCCAACCGCCGCGGAAACTCGGGTAAATCAAAAATTCCATTGGAATCCACCACATGCTCTTTACCCGGGATATCTGGCACAAACGGCCAGCCACCGGTGGCGATTAAAATCTGTTTAGCGGTGAATAATTTGCCATCAACTTCAACCTGATGCGGGCCGACAATTTTGCCACGACCGTTGATAAGTTCGACGCCGGCCCGTTCCAGTATGCCGTCATACACGTTGTTTAACCGGCTGATTTCCTGGGTTTTATTATTGCGTAATGTCGGCCAGTCGAAATTCACCGGACTGGTTTGCCAGCCAAAGCCTTTGGCATCACGAAAATGTGCTGAATATTCAGATGCATAGACATAGAGTTTTTTGGGAACGCAGCCTACATTAACGCAGGTTCCGCCCAGATAACGATCTTCACAGACAGCGACTTTGGCACCGTAAGAGGCAGCCATGCGGCTGGCCCTGACGCCGCCGGAACCGGCGCCGATAACAAAAAAATCGTAATCATATTGCATCTGAAAAACTCCTGTTTGCCGTCTGGTGAGAAAAAAACACCGGATCTGCATGGCTACAGATCCGGTGAAGCATGGCTAAGCGTGATTATTGCTGATTCAAATAATCCAGCATAGTATTAACGTCGCTGACTTCAAATGGATCATCCGGGCAGTTATCGATCTGACCGGCTTCAGAAAACAGTTGTTTAATTTCGCCATCGACAACATGCATGGAGTAACGCCATGAGCGTTCACCGAAGCCCAGATTCTCTTTTTTCACCAGCATATTCATACCGCGGGTGAAGTCGGCATTACCATCTGGCAGCATTTTGACATTTTCCGCTCCCAACCGTTGTCCCCACTGGAACATGGTGAAAGCATCGTTAACAGACAGACAGTAAACTTCATCAACCCCTTTCGCTTTCAGCTCGTCATAACGTGCTTCATAGCCTGGCAGGTGGGTGCTGGAGCACGTTGGCGTAAACGCTCCGGGCAGCGCGAAAACAACGACACTTTTACCTTTGAAAATATCGTCAGTAGTGACATCCTGCCAGCGGAATGGATTATCACCGCCAATACTTTCGTCACGCACACGGGTTTTGAATACGACATTAGGGACACGTTTTGTCATGTTACTCTCCTTAAGTTAGTTGACCTACACCTGAACAATGTTATCCAGTTGCAAGCAGTATAACGAAGTATTATCAATTAATAAAACTGATTGTTTAGATTGTAATAATCGTTTTTTACGATTCATCGAGTGGCGCTGTGCTCTGAATGGCAACATCGAGTTGCTGGCCATCATATTTATTACGATACATTGCGGCATCGGCTTTTGTATAAAGGTATTGCAAGTCATAATCGCTCAGCGATTTAGTGATGGTAATACCAAAGCTGTAATGTAAATGGATCTTGGTGCTAATGGTTTGATTGTAATCCATCACGGCTTTGTAGAGCCTGATCAATATCGCGTTGGCATCGGTCTCTGCCGGGGTGACCATTAATACGACAAACTCATCCCCGCCGATACGGCCAATCAGATCGGAGTCCCGAAAGGTAGAAGTCAGCAGTTTGGAAAACTGCAATAGCGCGTTATCTCCAGCCTGATGTCCATGCAGATCATTAATTTGTTTGAAGTTATCCAGATCAAAGTAAATTAGTGATGCTTCATATTGCTGTACCCGGCACATCTGCAACAGCTGATTGGCGCGTGTTTCAAAGCCGCGACGGTTAAGCAGCCCGGTCAAATGGTCTTCATTAAGCTGTTGATTGGTTGCGACTTCTTCTTCCACCATCGCCGCTAAGTCACGTAACAAGAGTAAATCGCTTTCACTCATTTCTCGTGGCTGACGATCGATCAGACAGATCGCACCAAGCCGCTCACCACTAGGTGCCTTGAATGGATAACCAGCATAAAAACGGATATGCGGTGCCTCATTGAGCAGCGGGTTATCAAAAAAACGTGGATCGCTGTTGGCATCATTAACAACAAAGCACGCGTCCTGCTCAATGGTGTAATTACAAAAGGCATGTTCGCGAGCGGTTTCGCTGGTATCGGTACCGACTTTTGATTTGAACCATTGCCTGTCTGTGTCGAGCAGGGTGATCAGTGCCACCGGTACTTCAAACAGTCTCTTGGCAAGCCGGGTAATGCGATCAAACCGCTGTTCGGCTCCGGAGTCCATTATTTTCAGGCTGTGCAACGCTTGTATCCGCTGTTGTTCTTGTGTCACTTTGCGCTGTTCCAGCCAGTTGTTCACCTGATCGCCGGGGATCGGTTTCCCGATAAAATAACCTTGCGCCTTATCACATCCCAGTTGTTGCAGAAATTGCAAGGTAGTTTGGTCTTCAATACCTTCAGCAATCACTTTCATATCAAGGCTGTGCGCCAAGTCAATGATTGCCTGGATCACCAGACGGGACTCACGGGATTGCTGGGCGGTCATCACAAAGGATTTATCTACTTTGACTTCAGTAAATGGCATGCGTACCAGCTGTAGCATGGAGGAAAAGCCAGTGCCAAAATCATCAATCGATAAATGAAAGCCTTTCATCCGCAAGCGGGTCAAAATATCCAGTGAGGTGACAGGATCATCCATTGCCCCGGTTTCGGTCAGTTCCAGCATGATCTGTTGTGGCATAACATTATATTGCTTGCACAGCGCTTCAACTTGGGTAAACAAATCAAGACGACGCAATGACAGGGCAGAAATATTGACAGCGCATAATAACGGGCCGGCTTGTTGCGTGGCGGGATGTTGTTGGCTGAATTGATAAAACCATGATAAAGCCTGCTCAAAGATCAATAGCGTTAACGCATCGATATAGCCATGCTGTTCGGCGACAGCGATAAACAGATCGGGGTCAAGTGCGCCATGTTCGGCATGCTGCCAACGAGCCAGAGCCTCGAAACCAACCAGCGCACCGCTGCGGCAATCGACTTTGGGTTGGTAGGCTACCGTAATTTCACGGCGTTCAATGGCTTGTGCCAGTTCTTGTGCTGTAATTACCGGGACACTGGTGTTGCTGTGCCGTTGTTGCCCTTCATGCAGATTCGCTACCGTGCTTGTCGGCGCTTCAAGTATCGCGCGAAAAGCTTTGGGACTAAACGGCTTTGGTAAAACTCCGGCAATATTTAATCCATGCGCAGCGGCTGAGCGGGCCGCCGCTTGTAGCACTTGTTCGCCAATACCACTGGTAATAATGATTTTGGCATCAACTTTTCGTTCACCCAGCGCGCTAAGCACCTCGACACCGTCCATATCGGGCATGATTAAATCCAGCGCGATATAGCTTGGATGCCATGTGGTCAGCACGCTAAAAAAATCAGTAGCTGTTGTCGTCAACTTGACAGACATGCCAGCGAATTCAGCCACATTACGGATAGTCTGGCCGGTTAGCTCATCATCATCCAAAATCAGTAGTTTTAACTCTGACATATTGTTATCTTATTTTGTTACTTGTTCGCTTGTTTTTGCTGGGGACGAATAGTTGCTTCAGTGACGATCCAGTCCATGGGAATATCGTGGTCCTGAGGCTGAATACTGTCCAGCAACATCCATTCAAAACCAATACCAATAGAGAGAGGTCTGCTAGGACTGGCAAGTGTACGATCATAAAAGCCGCCGCCATTTCCCAGCCGATGCATTTGCTGGTCAAAACCGACGAGAGGTACAAGAATGACATCAGGTTGTACGCTCCCGGTGTTTTGAGGAACCGGAATTTGCCAGACTTCCGCTTCCATTATGGATTCTGGTCCCCACTGGCGGAATTGCAGGGGGCCTTGTCGGTCAATAATTTTTGGTAATGCGGCCTGCCAGCCCTGTTTAATTAAGTTACAAACAAAGTCGCGACAATCAATTTCACCACGTACAGGCCAGTAAAAACCGATAATACCGGTTGGCAAATCGTCAAGGAGTGCTTGCAGCTGCTTAAGTAACGCTTGCTGGTGTAACGGTCGCAGCCCATCAGAAAAGGCCAATCGTTCATCGATCAGGCGTTGGCGTTGTACCACGCGAAACTGTTGCCATGAGGTCATGCAGACTCCGAAATGGTGAAGGATATGTATTGGTGTTCCAACTTACAAAGTGTGTACATAATTGTATCGAACCGCAATCTGCACTGTATGCTGCCTGGCAGATGAATATACTATGCGGATTTAAGCGGAGATGTAAAATTAACTGCTGGCTGCTGAGCTGGCGGGTAATAAGATTGGCAGAAAAAGCAATATTTAGAACTTTATTCAGTTTAAGTTAAGTTTTATTTTGTAAGGTGAACACACCCTAAACAAAAGGAGTAGCAAAATGAACAAATTAAACAAAGTTACATTAGCCGCGTTATTAACAACAGCAATGGCCTTTTCTGCCGGTGCGGTAATGGCGGGCGATGATGTCGCCTCAATGGAGAAAAAAATAGAAGCATTTGGTTTAATCTCTATTGATGAAGCTAAAAAAATTGCGCTGGACACCAAACCAGGCATCGTCGATGACATTGAGCTGGACAGCATTGACAATGGTGGTGGCTGGGAATACGAAGTCGAAGTTGTTCAGGAAGATGGCACCGAATGGGATATCGATATCAATGCCAAAACCGGTGAGATTCGTAAAATAGATCGTGACTAATCAGTCTTTCTTTTCAGTGTAAAAAGTAGCGGCCTGTCGTTTGACAGGCCGTTTTTATTTGTGGCATTAAAAGTAATAGTTTTTTGATAAATTCAGCTTGTTTTAATTTAGCCTTAATATCATTGAACCAGCCATAACAAGAGGTGCAATATGAACAAGTTAATAATAATGACATTGATAGGCTCCGCATTAAGTTTTTCTGCCTTGGCGGATGATATTCATGAGATGCAGGCAAAAAGTGAGCAGTTGGGACTGATCAGCGTTGAGCGAGCTAAAGCGATAGCTCTGGAAGCCAAGCCGGGTATTATTGATGATATTGACCTGGAAAATCGTTCGTTTGCTGGTGGTTGGGATTATGAGGTTGAAGTCATCGGCAGGGATGGCAAGGAATGGGATATTTATATCAATGCGGAAACCGGTGAAGTAAGAAAAGTCAGCCGCGACTGGGACTGGTTTTAAGTCTCCTTGCAACAGATAAAAAGCCGCTTTTGGAAGTAACCCCCACTGCTGGAATCCGCAGTGGGAGTTATTTTTATAGGGTTTGCGGTAGTTTTACCTCAACTTTTAACCCGCCCATAGTGGATTGGCCAAACAGCATCTCTCCACTGTAGCTATCAACAATGTCATAAACGATAGCAAGTCCTAGACCACTCCCTGGAACCGATTCGTCTGCCCGGAAACCACGCTGAGTCAAATGAGATAGTTTATCTTCTGCGCAACCTTTTCCATCATCTTCAACCACAAAACAGCAGTGCTTCTGCTGTTCAAAGACTTTGATATATACTCGTTTTCGGCACCATTTGCAGGCATTGTCCAGCAGGTTACCCAGCATTTCGAGCAGATCTTCACGATCCCCAGCGAACCATACATCTGGGGCAATATCCCAGTCGATGATTGGTGACTTATCCCGATATAACAATTGCAGAGTTCGGCTTAATTCAGCAATTTCCTGCTCTAGATCGACTTTTTGCCCTGGTAGTGGCGATCCCAGCAGTCGGGCGCGTTTTAGTTCTCGCTCAATGCTCTGCCCCATATCATGGCTGACCCGGTTTAATGATGCCTGAATGTCTGGAAACTGTTTGAGCGCGCTGTGCTCTGCGGTTTGATTCAGTAAGGTCAGGCGAGTTTTCAAGGCGTGGGCGAGATTGCCCAGTGCAACACGAGAACGTTGGGTTTTACGTGCTGTGGCGTTGAGCAGCCGATTAAGCTCTTCGATCATCGGTTGTATTTCTTCTGGCCCTTCGGCATCAATTTTTTGGGTTTCGCCACGGCGCAGGCGGGATAATTGCTGTTGAATCCGGCTCAGTGGTTGTAGCGCTTTGCCGACAATTAACCATTGCACCATCAGGATAAGTACCAAGCCAATAGCACAGGCCAGCGAATAGAGCATTTGAAACTGGAAAATATCGTCATCAAGTGCGCTGATGTTCTGGGCGACCAAAATGGTAATCGTGTGATCTTGTTTATAAAAGCCACGTGACAGCGTAAACAGCCGTTCATCATGTGGCCCGGCAACGGTAGATTGTCGGGTCTGTCCGCTGTTTAAGCGATCTATTGGCAGTGATTCATCCCACAGGGATCGTGACTGTTTACAGTAAAGCTCGGTACAGACAACAAAGTAATGGCCCGAAAATGGTCGCTGATACAGACTGCTGAGACGTAATGCGTTTAATTCAAACGTATTGTCTGGCCCGACTTCGATGCTGGCGAGCAGCCCTTCGGTTTCACTTTCCAGACGCTCAAGTAGCTGGGTTTCGGTAACACGCTCAATAACCAGTGATATCAACGCCCACTGTAGCAATAGCAACAGGCTTAAGGTAAAGGTTAATCCAAGCGAGAGTCGGCGTTTAAGTGAGCTCATGCCGACCCGAAGATATAGCCTTGTCCACGTCGGGTTTGTATCAGATCGTTGCCCACCTTTTGTCTCAGGCGATTGACATAGACTTCAATCACATTGCTGTCGCGATCGCTGTCGTAGTCATAGACATGTTCGGTTAAGCGGCTTTTTGAAATCACCAGCCCCGGATGCAACATAAAATAGCGTAACAGTCTGAATTCGGTGCCGGTCAGGGTAATGACCTCTCCGCTTTCCAGCGTGACAACCTGGCGATCTTCATCAAGCTGCAAACCTGCTACTTGTAGCGGGCCACCGCTGATCCCGGCACTGCGTTTTAACACGGCGCTGATCCGGGCCAGTAATTCTTCGGTCTGAAATGGCTTAGCAACGTAATCATCGGCACCGGCTTTAAAGCCCTGTACTTTTTCTTCCCAGCTGCCCCGGGCAGTCAGAATGACGACTGGAACATGGTTGTCCCGGCTGCGCCAGTTTTGCAACACTTCCATTCCCGAGCGTTTGGGTAAACCTAAGTCGAGCACTATCAAATCATAGGGTTCGATATCACCCAAGGCTTCAGCATCAATACCATCTACTGCTAAATCGACAGCATAGCCAGCCTCATGCAGCGCGTTTTGTAACACCAGCCCCATTTGTGGATCGTCTTCAACCAGCAGTAAGCGCATACTTAATCATCCAGTTCCAGCCCAAGCAGGTCGCCATTGGTCGCGTCCAGCTCCAACTCCCAGACCCGGCCTTGCGCATCAAGGATCTCGATTTCGTAGATCAGCATGTTATCGTCACGTTCGAGCTCTGTGTCAATGACATCGCCATTACGAAAGGCTACAGCTTTTTCAATAATGGTTTCCAAAGGCAGGATCTGACCCGATTCGCGTAGCTGTCTGGCTTCAAAATGGCTGACATCATCTGCCATCACGGGGGGGGCGATAGCGCCCGATAGAACCAAGGCTCCCGCCAGATATGTTTTTGCATTAAACGGCAGCTTCATTATTTTCACTTCCTAACAGGTAAACAGAGTATTTCAGGTTACCGTGAATCATACAGAGTCAAGCCTTAATTAAAGCTGAACTGCTTTGACTACAACATTAACTTTGTTGAAAACGTTTGATCATATCGGTCAGGTGATGCGATTGACTGGACAGCTTTTGTGCTGCGGTATCTGCACCTTCAGCACCTTGTGAAACCTGCGAAGCGCTTTCATTAACGTTGACGATATTGCGGTTAATACCTTCGCTGACGGTGCTTTGTTGTTCTACCGCGGTAGCAATTTGTGCATTGAGGCTATTCATAGTGCTGACTTCGTTGGCGATAGTTTCCAGCGACTTAATCGCAGAGTTAACATGCTGCTCACTATTTTTGCTGGTTTTCTGACTTAACTCCATCACGCTGATGGCTTGTTTTACAGCATTGTTTAATTCACTGATCAGGTTTTGAATTTGTTGGGTAGATAACTGTGTTTTGCTGGCCAGTGAGCGCACTTCTTCTGCGACAACAGCGAAACCACGGCCATGTTCACCGGCACGTGCGGCTTCGATGGCTGCGTTCAATGCCAGCAGATTAGTCTGATCGGCAATATCGGTAATGACATTAATGATTTGACTGATATTACGAGTGTCGTTATCAAGCTGAGTGACGACGCTGGAAATATCGCGAATAGCGTTACCCAGATCGCTTAATGCGCCGACAGCCAATGAGGCGCTGGCATTACCATTGGCGGCCAGCTCATCAGTTTGTTGTGCTTTTTCAGCCGCATAGGCGGCATTGCTCGCCACTTCCTGGATGCTGGCTGTCATTTCGGTCATTGCTGCTGCGACTTGTTCCATTTGCATGGCTTGTTGTTGGACAGCTGTCTGGATGGTGGCAATAGAATGAGCGCTGTCATCAGCTTCTTTTGCAATATCAGCAGAGGATTGGCGCATTCGACTGAGGGTTGTATTGAGACGACCACGGATAAAGTCAGTTGCTAACAACAGCTGTCCGATCTCGTCGCTGCGGCCAGTGTAAATGTAGGCCATCAGCGGATTGTCGATCTCTTTACGTGCCTGTTGTCCGGCCGCTTTTAACGGCATAAATGCCCAGAAAGAAAGCCCCCAGAAAGCGGTAACAGCGATGCCAGCGACAATTGCCATAGCCGGCTGTGCGCTGCCGAACAGCAATGATGTCAGGATAACCGCTGTGAGTAATGCAATTATCTGTGCCAGTAAAAAACGGCCTTTCAGCCCCAGCGAGTTAATGCTGTTGCTGTCTTCAGCGGGTTTTCCTGCATTTATTCGCTGATATACGCGCTCTGCCCGTTCAATACGATCACGGTCTGCTTCCGTTCGCACGGATTCATAACCCACCACCTCACCATTATCGATAATCGGGCTGATATAACCATCTACCCAATAATAATCACCATTTTTAGCGCGATTCTTAATAATGCCCATCCAATGATGGTTGGCCTTCATACTGCGCCACAAATCAGAAAATACCGCTGACGGCATCTGAGGATGTCGAACAACATTATGATTTTTATGCAACAGCTCGTCTGCTTCAAAGCCACTGATTTGCTGGAAGGTATCGTTAAAGCTGTTAAGGACGCCCTTCAGGCTGGTGGTAGAGATGATCTCCTCACCTTTCGGAAATGGAATTTCGTTATCTGTAATCGGAAGGTTCGTTTTCATAGATATATCCTTGATTTCCTGCGTCGAATAAAATTGTCGTGGAGGGGGTATAAATTGTCAGGTGAGGCCATATGATTATCGGCGGATTGTGCAGTAACTTAAGCGGTACTATCAAGTGTAAGATTGATTCTGCAGAAAGCGGATACAAATCATCAACTTTTTCAGCTATGGTTAAGGCACAGGACAAGGATAAGTAGAGGAGAAATACGCCGATGGCTGATTCAACTTCGAAAGTGACTCGTAGCAACCTGACAGAAACACGTAAAAATCAAACGGAAACAGTTTCTCCACCACCGCTGCTTTACCAGGCTGCTGACTTGGCGGGGGTACGCTTTAATGGTGATAAGCCTTGGGATATTCAGGTGTTTGATACGCAAGTCTATCGACGGATCATCACCCAAGGCTCGCTGGGGTTTGGTGAAAGTTATATGGACAACCTGTGGGAGTGTCGCCAGCTGGATGAATTGTTCCATCGCTTGTTAAAAGTGGATGTTGAAAAACATTTGGGCAGTGCGGCGAAGTTACGTTTGGCGTTTGAAGTGTTCCGGCAGAATATTTTTAATCGCCAAACCAGCAAACGTGCTTATGAAGTGGGTAAAAAACATTACGACACCGGTAATGATATTTTTCAGGCGATGCTGGATCCAACGATGAGTTACTCCTGTGGTTACTGGGCGCAAGCCAATACTCTGGAACAGGCGCAAACAGCAAAACTGGATCTGATTTGTCGAAAACTGGCGCTCAAACCTGGCGAGTCGGTGTTGGAAATTGGTTGTGGTTGGGGAAGCTTTGCGCAGTATGCTGCCGAAAATTACGGCGTAAAAGTTCACGGTATTACGATTTCCGAAGAACAGCAATCGCTGGCTCGCGAGCGTTGCGCAGGCTTACCGGTGACCATTGAGTTAATGGACTATCGCGATCTTCAGGGTCAATTCGACAAAATTGTATCGATTGGCATGTTTGAGCATGTTGGTCCAAAAAACTACCCGGTTTATTTTGACAGTGCTTTAAAACTGCTCAAGCCGGAAGGTTTATTCCTGTTACACACTATTGGCATTCATGCGACGTCATTAAAAGTTGATCCCTGGATTGATAAATATATTTTTCGCAATGGCAAGTTGCCTTCTGCCGCAGACTTGGCGAAAGTGTTAAATGGACGTTTTGTGATAGAGGATTGGCACAATTTTGGTACCGACTATGACAAAACGTTGATGGCATGGTGGGAAAACTTTGATAGTGCATGGCCTGGACTTTCGCGTCATTACGATGAGCGGTTTTATCGAATGTGGAAATATTATTTGCATAGCTGTGCTGGTTTTTTTCGTTCCAAACAAGGTCAGTTATGGCAGTTGGTGTTGAGTAAACGAGGGCGGGAGGGGATATATCGATCCTTACGTTAACAGTGGCTGTCACTAATCGGTAAGTACGATTAAATTGTTCAAAATTATTCGTTTTATTTGTTTATAAGGTTGGCTTATAGTAGCTCCGAATCTACTTGATTGGCTTTACAAAAATGGCAGCGAAGGAGATGGATATGGCAGACAAGAAGTTGACGACCCGCAGTGGAGCGCCTGTTGTTAATAATCAGGACACATTGACCGCTGGGCCGCGTGGACCAGCATTATTGCAGGATGTTTGGCTGCTGGAAAAATTGGCGCATTTTGATCGCGAAGTGATTCCTGAGCGGCGGATGCATGCCAAAGGATCAGGGGCATTTGGCAGTTTTACCGTCACCAACGATATCAGCAAATACACACGAGCCAAGATTTTTTCACAAGTTGGCAAAGAAACAGCGTTGTTCGCCCGGTTTTCAACCGTTGCCGGCGAACGCGGTGCCGCCGATGCCGAGCGTGATATTCGTGGCTTTGCTGTAAAGTTTTACACGGAAGAAGGCAATTGGGACTTGGTCGGTAATAATACGCCGGTGTTCTTTTTTCGCGATCCATTGAAATTCCCGGATCTGAATCATGCGGTAAAACGTGATCCAAAAACCAATTTACGCAGCGCACAAAACAACTGGGATTTCTGGACGCTGTTACCCGAAGCGTTGCATCAGATCACCATTGTGATGAGTGATCGCGGGATCCCCAAAAGCTATCGGCATATGCATGGTTTTGGCAGCCATACCTACAGCTTTATTAACGCTGAAAATGAACGTTTCTGGGTGAAGTTCCATTTTGTCTGCCAGCAGGGGATTGAAAACCTGAGTGATGAGCAGGCCGGAAACATTATTGGTGAAGATCGCGAAAGCCATCAACGGGATTTATTTGATGCAATCGAGCGAGGTGACTATCCGCGCTGGGCATTGAAAGTACAGATCATGCCGGAAAAAGAAGCAGATGATTATCATATTCATCCCTTTGATTTGACCAAAGTCTGGCCACATAAAGACTATCCTTTGATTGATGTCGGGGTGATGGAGCTTAACCGTAATCCGGAAAACTATTATGCTGATGTTGAACAAGCTGCCTTTACTCCGGCAAACGTTGTACCGGGCATCGGTTTTTCACCCGATAAAATGTTGCAAGGCCGGTTATTTTCGTATGGCGATGCCCAGCGTTATCGGCTTGGGGTCAATCATCACCAGATCCCGGTGAATG
>CANRLD010000020.1 GCA_947631375.1 uncultured Methylophaga sp.
GCTGCTCAGACGGGCCGGGGTGATAGGGGAGAGCCAGAAACAAGCCAATCACGGAAGGCGATTGCCAGACAATACGATTGCCACTGGTAATTTGTGCATAAAGGCCGGAGTTGGGAATGGAAAATTTCGGTTCAGCGAGGTTTTCCTGCATGATGAGCTGACCGTCATCGCTTATTTCTGCTGCGGTTAACAAGGTGTAAACATAGCTTAGCAACCGTTGCTTTTGTGCTGTTTCAACACTGCTGGCAAAAGCGTTATACAAGCTGATGGCTGAAATACCCAGAAACGCTGACAGAACCAGCGTGATGGCAATCAGCTGTCGATTTGTCAGCGATAAGCGAGATTTATTCACGGGGTAATGTCAGCCGATAACCGCGACTGCGTAATGTTTCTATCGGGTTGAGTGTTTTATCCGGGTCCAGTTTATTACGTAGCCGTTTGACGAAGACTTCGATGACATTACTGTCTCGATCCTGATCCTGTTCATATATGTGATCTGTTAGTTCAGTTTTGGAAATCACTTCCCCTGCATGCAGCATCAGATAATGTAAAAGGCGATATTCAAAAGCGGTGAGTTCAACCGCTGTATTGTTGACTGTCACTTGCTGGGTCGTGGGATTCAGTTCAACAGGACCGCATTGCAAAGTGGCATTTGCCCAACCGGAAGCGCGACGTGCCAAGGCATTTAATCGCGCCAGTAATTCTTCATAGTGAAACGGTTTGACCAGATAATCATCAGCGCCTGCTTCCAGGCCTTCTACTTTATCCTGCCAACGACCACGGGCGGTCAGAATCAAAATGGGAAAGGAGAAACCGCGCTCACGAAGCTGTTTAATGACCTCGATACCTGACAGTTTGGGAAGCCCCAAATCAATGATTGCGACATCATAGGCGTATTCACTGCCAAAATATAAGCCTTCTTCGCCATCTGCGCTGGCATCCACCGTTAATTGATGCTGACGTAAGTGCTGGCTGATTTGCTCGCGTAACAGGGGTTCATCTTCTATCAATAAAACACGCATAAGGGATTACATCTGAGAGCCGGTATTTCGATCCAGTCGGTAGGTTTTTACTTTGCCATCCTGATGCAAAACTTTTACCCGAAAAATAATATGATTTTGATAACTTTCCTGATCCACGGAGAGCACCTGACCTCCGGTTTCAACCTGCGCCAGTTCAGCAGCGGTTTTTGGGGTCAGGGGTAACGGAATATCATTGACACTGCTACCGGCTTCGATATCCGGCGGAAAAGTGCCGGAGTAGCCGGATAATGGTAACGCCAGCATCAGTAATAACAGATACCAGAAGAATTTCATGTAATAACCTTAACTTTAGCGTGACTACTATGAATGGATGATAGCAAACTGCCTCTGGGGAGTGTATCCATTATTTGGGCCCTTGCTGTGGTTGAACCGGGCCGATGGCATTATCTGCCCGGGCACGCAGGTAATTGTAAAGTTGCTCACGACCATTCATTACTTGCTGATTATCGCGCCAGGCAGGCATCACACCACTACGTCCGGTTTTGCCGGATATCAGTACTTGCATAAATTCGTCTTTTGAAGACTGGGCAAGGCTTTTTGCCAGATTGGGACCGGCCAGTCCTTGGGCAAACGTGCCATGACAGCGGGCGCACCAATTACGATAAAGCAGATAGCCACGATAGGTTTGTGGATCCAGTTTATTGTCGTCAGTCACTGTATAGGAGGTGTGCGCCAGTGCCGTCTCAAACCAAAGAGCGCTACAGCAAAGCAGTGCTAATCCTGTCAGGCGTAAAAGCATTTCAGCATCCAGAATATGTCGTTAAATTGAGCTTATCACGATCCTAGTTGAAACAGCGCCGAGTGACGATACTGTTTCATTCTCTGGTCAAGCATAGCAGGTGATAACTGAACTTGTGCTGAATGAACCCCACGCATTTGCTCGTCTGGTGCTGCTGACTAACATTCAGTCCATTGCTTGTCGAGCCGTTTGGCAGAAACCGGATAAGCGGTGCCGATTTCCTGGGCAAACACCGAGATACGGAATTCTTCGATCATCCAGCGATATTGCTGCATCGTCGGGTCAGCGGCACGACCAATATTCTGCAGATAGCGTTGCCAGTAGGGGGAGATTTCCGCCTGTCGCTGACGATCCTTGGCGGGATCGGTTTTTAGTTTATCCAGTCGTGCGCCAATTGCGCGAAAATAGGCTGGTAGACGTTGTATGGTTTCATCGGGAGTGTGATGAACAAAGCCCTGGAAAAGCAGGTGAGCTAATTGCTCACGAATATCCTTAACCGCATGCACCGCTGTTAATGGCATGTTGCCGGCCAGACGTTTGGCGATGTTGTGATACTCACGTAACGGTTCAGCAATCAGCTCCGCCAGCTGATTGGCAATGGTGATGAGATCGCTGCCACGTTGTTGTAAACGTTGTTCAAATTGCTGTCGGTCACGGGGCCAGCTTTGCTGCGTAAGAAAGCAGCGATCAAAGGCAACGGCAATGATGTCCTGTTTGAGCTGTTCACAAGGCGAGATGGTTGCTGATGGCGGATCAGCAAATGGCGCAGCTGGCACGTTGGCGTAATGCAGACACATTTGTTGAATATTTGGCAGGTTTTTCTGCAGGTATTTGTATTTGTCTTTTTCAGCCAGCATGAATAGCCGCCGTAATCCAACAGCGGAAAAGCTTTTAGCTTGCTGCAAGGTATCCATTAGTGTCAGATCAACATGATCACCACGATCGATCAATGCTGGGTAAGCCGTCATTTCCAGACCGTTCTGCTGCAACAGAATATGCTCTGGAAATTGATCAAATTCCCAGCTGGTCAAGCCGGTTTTTTCATAATCAGAATCTGGTAATTGACGAAAACTGGCGGCGGCCTGTTTTGCCCACTGCTGTTTTAATGCGGTTAAATCACGGCTTTCAGCCAGCAACGCACCATGTTCATCGATCAGCTTGAAATTCATCTGCAAATACAATGGCAGCTCATCCAGTCGCCAGTCAGTCTGTTTTATTTCTACCGAGGTCATTTTGCGCAGTTGTTCGCTAAGCGCTGGCAGTAAGGCACCTTGATAAGGCGTTAATGCCTTGAGACAGCGATCTGCATAATCCGGTACTGGAATAAAATGGCGTCGTAATGATTTGGGCAAACTTTTCAGCAGAAAAATAATTTTGTCGCGCAACAGGCCAGGAACCAACCATTCATAGCGTTGTGGATCACTTTGGTTAAGTAATGACAATGGAATGGTCTGGGTAATGCCGTCATGCTGTTTACCGGGTTCAAAATGGTACTCAAGCGGTAGCGGCACTCGGTTGACCAGCAGTTGATCCGGGTAACTGTCTATAGTCACTTGTTCCGCGTTATGCTGCATCAGGATTTCGCGACTCAGAAACAGACATTGTGGGTCGCTTTTTTCCGCCTGTTTCCGCCATTTTTCAAAGCCCTGGCCATTAATAATGTCGCCGGGAATACGCTGATGATAAAACGCAAATAAGGTGTCATCATCCACCAGCACATCACGGCGGCGTGACTTTTGTTCCAGCAGCTCAATCTCGTCGATAAGTTGACGATTGTGTTTGAAAAATTTTGCGTGGCAGTTGAAATCACCGTTAACCAGGGCTTCCCGAATGAAGATTTCGTTGGCGACCGGTCGATCCAGCGGCCCATAATGAATTTTTCGGCGGGTAACAATCGGTAAACCGTAAAGACTGACACTCTCGTAGGCGACAACCTGGGCCGGTCTTTTCTCCCAGTGTGGATCAGTGTATTGGCGTTTAACCAGTTCTCCCGCAATGGGTTCAATCCATTCAGGCTCAATTCTGGCGGCGATTCGTGCATACAATTGACCGGTCTCAACCAGTTCAGCTGCCATCAGCCATTTCGGCCCTTTTTTATGCAAGGCTGAACCAGGGAATATTTTCAGTTTCAGATTACGCGTGCCGGTATAGCTGTGAGGGTCCGCCTTCATCGCCACATTACTCAGCAAGCCGCTGAGTAATGCCTGATGAATGGCTTGATAATCAGCCGGTTGCTGATTGGACTTAAAGCCCATTTGGGTGATTTGCACATGCAGTTGTTGATAAATATCGTGCCATTCACGCAAGCGAAGAAAAGACAGAAAATTTTCTTTGCAGTATTTGCGAAACTTATTCTGGCTCAAATGCTTTTGCTTATCGTGATACAGCTCCCACAGCCGGATAAACGCCAGAAAATCTGAACGTTCATCCTTGTATTTACTGTGTGCTTCATCCGCTGCCTGTTGCTTATCCATTGGCCGTTCACGCGGGTCCTGAATACTCAGCGCGCTGGCAATTATCAGGACTTCGCGCAGGCTGTTTTGTTCATTTGCGGCGAGAACCATCCGGGCAATACGGGGATCTATCGGCAATCTGGCCAGCTGCCGACCAATTGGCGTGATCTGGCGTTTTGCGGTAACAGCATTGAGTTCTTCCAGTAACCGATAGCCGTCATTAATCATTTTCAGCGGCGGTGGATTGATGAAAGGAAATTTCGCCGGATCGCCAAGTTTTAGAGCGGCCATTTGTAAAATGACAGAGGCAAGATTGGTACGCAGAATTTCCGGATCGGTAAATGCCGGCCTGCTATGAAAATCCTCTTCATCATACAATCTGATGCAAACACCGGCGGCTACTCGGCCACAGCGGCCGGAACGCTGGTTGGCGCTGGATTGTGATATTTTTTCGATAGGTAAACGTTGCACCTTGTTACGCACACTGTAACGACTGATGCGCGCCAGACCGGGATCAACCACATAACGAATCCCTGGCACCGTTAATGATGTTTCAGCCACATTGGTCGCCAGGACAATGCGTCGTGGGCCACCGGTTTTAAATACCCGGTTTTGTTCACTGGCAGACTGTCTGGCAAATAACGGCAATATTTCGGTTTGTGGCGGGTGATGCTTTCGCAAGGCTTCGGAGACATCCCGAATATCGCGCTCACCAGACAGAAACACCAAGACATCACCGGGACCTTGCCGACATAATTCATCGACTGCGTGTACGATGCCATCAACAAAATCCAGATCTTCGCTGTCATCATCACGGCTTAACAAGGGACGATAACGTATTTCGACCGGATAGGTACGGCCACTGACTTCTATGATTGGCGCTTGATCAAAATGCTCCGAAAATCGCTTGGTATCGATGGTGGCCGAGGTGATGATCAGTTTCAGATCAGGCCGTTTAGGTAATAACTGCTTGAGGTAACCCAGCAAAAAATCAATATTGAGGCTGCGTTCATGTGCCTCATCAATAATGATAGTGTCATATTGGTTGAGAAACGGATCATTTTGCGTCTCGGCCAGCAAAATGCCGTCTGTCATCAGTTTGATATAGCTTTTGTCGGCTTTTACCTGATCATGAAAACGTACTTTATAACCAACCACCTCACCGATTTCAGAGTTGAGTTCTTCTGCAATACGTGTTGCCACTGTTCGGGCGGCGATTCTGCGCGGTTGGGTATGGCCAATCAAACCGGCAACCCCACGTCCCAAATCTAGGCAAATCTGTGGCAGCTGTGTGGTTTTGCCGGAACCGGTTTCACCGCACAGAATAATAACCTGATGATTGCTAATAGCACTGGCAATGTCATCGCGCCGTTCAATCACCGGCAAATCTGCATTCAGGGCCGGGCGGGGCTGATTGGCAAGTCTTTGCTGGTAGCGTTGTTGCGAAGCGGTAATTTGTCGCTGCAACTGCTGCCATGTGTCGTCATTGGTATTGTTGGAGGCTTTTTGCAGCTGCAAAAAGCGCCGACGCAGCTTGTGCTGGTCGGCGATCATGGTTTGTTGTAATTGGGATTCAAACAGTGACTGTTGGTTTTTCACGGATTTTTAATTTGTCCGGGCGCATGCAATGTGCCTCAAAGACTCCATGACAGTGACAAGGTATATTTGAAGTCGTTTTTACTGACGCCATCTTCGGTTTCGGTGTCGTATTCGTTCGTCATACCGACCTTTAGTGACACGCCTGCACGTTCATCAAGATCGAGGATCCAGTCAAAGGATGTCAGGTTGCGATACGCATCAAACGAATCAAAGCTTGGGTAGAGAGTGTTGGATAAAGCCAGCCGTTGTGCGCTGTTAATACGCCAGCGTGTTTCCAGCCCCAGCAGTCCTTCAGGTGTAAATTCCTGACGCTCACCGCCAAAGGTTTTATTAAAGCCGACACCGGTACGACCAACAAACAGCCAGCTATCAGTGTTGGCAAATTCATAACCGAAACCGCCATTGGCATTGACGCGATAGTCATAATCCTTAAAACGATCAATGTCGAAACGACCACCAGCGAAGTGAAACCACGGCGTTGTCGGGCGAAGCCAGTCGCGATTAATGGCGGTGAAGAAACTGTTATCCGATGTTTCATCTTCCGACTTGGCGTAGAAGTAGGCAGTACGGCTATTGATACGTGCCTGTTCAGTAGCCAAATCAGCATTGAAGGCAATATTCACCTGACTGTTGTTGGATTTTCCTGAACTGCCTGCCAGCCCCACATCGAACCGTCTTTCCCAGTCTGCCAGCCAGCCGGTACCAAACAACCCCTGATCTTCGGGCTCCAGCGGAACCAGTCCAGCGGGTTCAATAACAGGCTGCTGCGCCAGCGCTTTTTCTGATTGTGGTGTCTGCTGAACCAGTGCCTCGTAGTCGGTGTTGAGTTGGGAAATTGTTTTGGTGCTGATCGTCATTTCACCTAACAATTGATGTTTAATAGTCACGGTTTCCTGATTGCGCTCCAGCAAGTCGCCCTGCAAACGATCGCCGTTGGTGAGGATAAGCGTAACGGGAGCGGCGTGGACAAAAGAGGGTGCGAGGAAACAGACCAGCATGATCTTTTTCAAAAGCAAAATAATATCCTGTGGCTGATTTTGGCTGTCATATACTAGCGATTAACAGGTGAATTGTCAGATCGAATTGTTAAATACCGGGGGGTTGATTTTATTCACAACCATCATTATTTATGCTGCCATCCGGCATGGTGGTGTTGCAGTAATGAATACCTCTTACATGGGCACCTTGCATCGACGCTCCGGTTAAATCGGCGTCGGTCATATCGGAAAAAATTAGATGCGCGCCATCCAGTGTCGCATTTTTCAAGTTGGCGCCAATTAACTGGGTGTAATCCATCAGCGTGTTACGCAGATCCGCACCTTCAAGTTGTGCGCCATGCATCCGTGAGTGGGTAAACCAGGCACCTTTGGCGTTTGCATTGTTCAACACAATACCTTTAAGGTTGGATTCACTCATATCAGCACTCGCCAACTGGTGATCTGCCAATGGTGCTTCACTTAAATCGCAATGATGGCATTGATTCTGTTCGAGTAATCTTTTCAGGTAAATTTTTTCGTAACCGTATGCTGTCGAACTAAGCAAACTCAGGGCTGCAATCATCAAAATGGATTTCATTTATCTTTCCCCTTGGCGATGTGAGAGTCAGTTTTCTTGCCAGATGCTGTTGAAAAAATGTGCAGCCAGTGGGCGCCGTTGACGGGCTTTTTGTTCCTGCTGCAGCTCTTCAGCTGTCAAACTGTCCGCTGCTGCCGGATAGCCTATCGCAATCACCGACCAGATCTCAACAGTAGCAGGGATCTGCAAGGCGTTGCGTAATTTTTGCCCATCAAATCCGCCCATCTGATGGGACATTAAGCCTGCGGCAGTGGCTTGCAGACACATATTTAAACTGGCTGCACCCGTGTCATAGCCATTCCAGCGGTTTTCACTATTATTATGGGTAAAGGTGGTCACCGAAGTGGTAACAATTAACAACGGTGCATTAACTGCCCACAACTGGTTGCCCTCTGCCAGACTTTCCAGTGTTTTCTGCCAGGCGTTTTCATCCTGGTATTTGTTACAGATAACATAACGCCAGGGCGCATCACCATAGCAAGAGGGTGCCCATAATGCCGCTTCACATAGCGCTGTAATGGTGTCATCACTAACGGGACGGTTTGCATCAAATGCTTTACCACTCCAGCGTTCAGCAATGATGGAAGCAATTTTCTGTTCAGTATCTGCAGGTTTCTGGATCACGCTCTACCTCGGTTTATTGTGCAACAAGTTTAACGCGGTAATTGAATGGCCGGTTTTTCAGCGGGGCGGTAAAAGCCGCCAATATGACCAATCACCATAATCAGATCAGCGCCGGTTTTGGTGGCAATCGTATCAAGCATCTGTTTGCGATCCGCTCGTTCCTGTCCGCTGACACGTACTTTAATGAGTTCGTGATGGTTCAGCGCATTATCGATTTCGCTCAGAACATTGTCGGTGAGGCCACTGTTACCTATTAATACCACGGGTTTAAGCGGGTGGGCTAACCCCTTAAGATATCGCCGCTGTTTGTCATTGACTGCCATGTAATGTGCTACCTGTATTAAAATGCTCGAATTATATCAGGATAGTTTCATGACCAAACATAAGTTCACTGTTACAGCACCGCGCGGCATGTTGCCGTTACTTGAAGACGAGTTCAGGCAGCTCGGTATCAAGCACTACAAAGTCGAGGTTGGCAGCATTCGTTTTACCGGCAGCCTCAAGGAAGCTTATCAGTTATGTCTCTGGTCACGCGTCGCGGTAAGAGTGTTGATGCCGATAACCCATTTTCTGGCTGAAACAACAGAGCAGTTATATGACGGTATCAAGCATATTCCATGGGAAGATCATATTGACGCTGAAGATACAACCTTGGCCGTTGATTTCAACAGTTTTCGTTCAAAGATTCATCACACCCAGTTTGGTGCACAAAAAGTAAAAGACGCGATCGTTGACAGGTTGCGGGAGCTTTCTGGCAGCCGCCCCTCGGTAGATTTGTATCAACCGGATCTGCGGGTGAATGTTTATCTCAAACATAATCAGGCAATTGTCAGCATCGATTTGTCTGGAGAAAGCCTGCATAAGCGAGGCTATCGGGTCAGCCAGACCAACGCGCCATTAAAGGAACATCTGGCAGCGGCTATTTTGCTCTCGGCCGAGTGGCCCAAACTGGCACGTGAAGGCTGGGCATTACTGGACCCGATGTGCGGTAGTGGCACCTTTTTAATTGAAGCCGCCATGATAGCGGCAGATATTGCGCCGGGACTGCAGCGCGATTATTTCGGCTTTCTCTATTGGAAGCAGCACGATAAAGCGGCCTGGCAACAACTCAAAGCCGATGCCGAAAGAAGGCGGTTGAGCGGACTGGCACGTTTGCCGGTTATTGTCGGTGGCGATCAGGATAAAACCGCTGTTGCCGCAGCACAGAGCAACATAGAAGCCGCGGGGTTGAATGACCGTATTCAGGTTATTCATCGTGATGTGCAGCAATGGTCTACTGTAGCGCAAACCTTGCCCGAAGCCGGCTTACTGGTATCGAATCCGCCTTACGGGCAACGCATTGGTGAAACGGCTGCATTACACGAAATATACGAAGATCTGGGTGATCTGGTGAATCAGCAGTTACCTGCCTGGCGAACGACGCTGATCACGGACAATGCGCAGTTAGGCAAGTTTACAGGCTTGACCTTGTTTGACAGCAAGCCGTTTGATAATGGTCCGATTGCCTGTGAAGTGCTGTCTTATCGGGCTCCAAAGCCGTTGCGTCGTGATGGCAAACCAGTGCAACAGGAGAGCATGATCGCGGCATCGCCTTGGGATAATGCCCGAAAAACGGTCAGCAAAAAAACAGCCGCCACCAGTGATCCTTCACTGATAAGCGGCAGTATGTCAGCACATGCCGAAATGTTTGCCAATCGATTGAAGAAAAATGCCCGCCATCTGGCCAAGTGGGCGCGTAAAAATCAGCTGCAATGCTATCGGGTTTATGATGCAGACTTACCGGACTATGCCGTTGCTATCGATATCTACGGTGACTACGTTCATGTTCAGGAGTATGCGCCGCCAGCGAATATCGATCCGCTGAAAGCCAGTGAACGGCTGGATGAGGTGATGAAAGTTGTCCCTGCTGTTTTGGCGGTAGCAGCTGAAAATGTGGTACTGAAATTACGGCAGAAACAGCGTGGTACCAATCAATATGAAGCCCAGGCAGCATTACGCCAACGATTTGAGGTTGAAGAAAACTCACTGCGTTTCTGGATAAATTTGACCGATTATCTGGATACCGGTTTATTTCTGGATCACCGGATTACCAGACAAATGTTGGCTGAAACAGCCCGCAACAAAACGTTTCTTAACTTGTTTGCCTACACCGGCAGTGCGACGGTCTATGCGGCGGCAGGCGGTGCCAAGTCGACTACCACTGTCGATATGTCAAATACTTACCTGGGTTGGGCCAAGGACAATATGCAGCTTAACGGGTTTGTTGGTGAACAACACCGTTATATTCGGGCAGATATTCTTGCCTGGCTGGATGAACAAAGCACAGGGGATTTACGTTTTGACTTGATTTTTGTCGACCCGCCTACCTTTTCCAACTCAAATAAAATGGAAGGGGTGTTTGATATTCAACGTGATCACATCACGCTGCTGCAAAAGATTGCTGGTTTATTAACTGCGGAAGGGGAAATATTCTTTTCTACCAACCGGCGTGATTTCAGGCTGGATACTGAAGCGTTAACCGGGTTACAGATAAAGGATATCAGCAAGGCGACGTTACCTGTTGATTTTGAACGTAATCCTAAAATTCACTATTGTTGGCGTATTCGAAAATCAGCGTAACGGTTAAAGCGTGGCTTTAATTTCCTGCCAGAGTGCTTCATAGGCTTTATTAACGGGAGAGCTACTGGCAAATTCAGCCAATGGTGCTCTTGCCAGCCCCATTTTTTCGACAACAGCCGCGTAGGGGATAACGGTTTTTAAACCGTGCCTCAGCATTTTGGGGGGGTGCGACAACATTATTCGATGCAAGCTGCGGCGACGATCAGCCATGGTGAAAAAGCCGTGCAAACGCTTGGCCTTAAGATCGTTTTCTTTAAAAAAGTCGCGGGTTTGCTCGAATGTTCGCAGTGATAAATGGCTGGGAATGATGGGGATATAAATGGCTTCTGCAGCGGCAAAAACTTGCTCGCTGAGCAGGGAGAAGCTGGGTGGACAATCAAGAATAATTAATGAGTAGTGTTCACTGAAGGGAGCAAGCAACCTAGCCAGCTGATCGTCGCCGCTATCGGCTCTGGCCAGTTCCAGATCCAGTTGCCGAAATGAAAAATCGGCCGGAATGATATCCAGCAGCGGATAATCGGTATGTCTTACCAGTTCACCAATGGCCGTTTTTCCCGACAGCAACTTACGTGGCCCGGCCTTGTTTTTATTTTTACATTGCAGCAGCCAGCTGGCCGCTCCCTGGGGATCAAGATCCCATAGCAGGGTGGGCAGCCCTTGATTTGCCGCTTGCCAGGCGATATTAACCGCTGAAGTGGTTTTGCCAACACCGCCTTTTAGATTAAAAAACGCAATGATGTTCATTGTTTTAATAAGTTCTTGCCAATTGCTCCAGCAGCGTCGTTTGCGCACTGATCGGTGTTGCATTTTCTGCACGCTCTGCACGTTGGTAACGGCCATCAGCGGATAAAATCCAGGCTTGCGTATTATCTTGCAGATATATATTCAGATCAGAAATAATACGCTTTTGCAGGCGTTTTGACTCAATGGGGAAACTGACTTCTACCCGGCGTAACAGGTTACGCTTCATCAGATCCGCGCTGCTGGCCCAGACCTCGACGTCACCATTATTTTCAAAATAAAACACTCGGGTGTGCTCCAGAAAACGGCCGATAATGCCCCTGACCTGTATATTTTCAGAAATGCCTTCAACCCCTGGCTTTAGCGTACAAATACCCCGGACAATCAGGTCAACCTTCACTCCCGCGATAGAAGCGCGATACAAGGCCTGAATCATTTCCTCTTCAACAACGGCGTTTACCTTGATAATGATATGTGCCTTATTACCGGCCTGCGCATGAGCTATTTCCCGATCAATTTTATCCAGCAATCCCTGATGCAAATCAAACGGGGCATGCATCAATTTATGCATTTTGGGAATTTTGCCCAGGCTGGTGAGCTGGATAAACAGATTGTTCACATCTTCGGCTATCTGTTTGTTGGAGGTTAACAGGCCGTAATCCGTATAAACGCGCGATGTGCTGCGGTGATAGTTACCCGTTCCAAGGTGAATATAACGACGTAACCGGTTATTTTCACGGCGCAGGATCAGCAGCATTTTGGCATGGGTTTTATAGCCGACAATGCCATACACGACATGCGCACCTGCCTGCTGCAGTTTGGTGGCCAGCGCGACGTTGGCTTCTTCATCAAACCGTGCCCGGAGTTCAATAACCACAGTGACTTCCTTACCGGCATGGGCAGCAGCAACCAGCGCGTCAACAATGGGAGAAACAGCACCGGTACGATACAAGGTTTGTTTGATAGCCAGCACATTGCTATCCATTGCTGCCTGTTTCAGTAAATCAATGATCGGCGTAAAGGATTGATACGGGTGGTGCAGTAACACATCCTGTTGTTTCAGCAAGGCAAAAATATCAGTATCTGCCGTCAAACCATCGGGGCGACCCTGGGTAAAGGGTTTGAATTTCAAATCCGAGCGTTCCACTACGGAATGCAATGCCTGCAACCGACTCAGGTTGACCGGACCATTTACCATATAGACGTTTTCCTGCTGCATGGCGCATTGGTCACGCAGAAACTCCACCATCTCTTCAGGGCAGTTGTGGGCAATTTCCAGACGTACTTCGTCACCGTAGTTACGGTGTCTTAACTCATCGGCAATGGTGGCCAGTAAATCACTGGTTTCTTCAGTATCAATTGCCAGATCACTGTTACGAGTAACGCGAAATTGATAGCAGCCTTTCACATTCATGCCAAAAAACAAATCATCAGCAAAGGCATGAACAATCGAAGATAAAAAGACAAAATGATATTGTCCCGGCTCACACAATTCGTCTGGCAGCCTGATAACCCGTGGCAAGGCGCGTGGTGCCTGTAAAATGGCGTAACCAAGCGTACGGCCAAAGGCATCCTTGCCATCCAGGGAGACGATAAAGTTCAAGCTTTTATTCAGTAATCTGGGGAAGGGGTGCGATGAATCCAGTCCGATGGGGCTAAGGATTGGCTGAATTTCATCACGAAAATACTGTTCGAGCCAGGCGCTGTGATCGGCATTCCACATCGGCCGAGGCAGCACTTTAATGCCTTGCTCATCCAGTAAAGGCAGTAGCGAATTATTGAGAACATTATATTGTTCTTCAACCAGTTCGTGAGCGCGAACGCTGATCAGCTTCAACACTTCCTGTGCACTGATTTGATCGGCTTCCAGGTAGGGATCGCCAATTTCAATTTGCTGAATTAGCCCCGCGACCCGAACTTCAAAAAACTCATCCAGATTGGTGCTGGAAATACACAGGTAATTCAACCGCTCCAGCAGCGGAACTGCGGGATCAAGCGCCTGCTGCAAGACGCGCCAGTTAAACTCCAGCAAACTCAGCTCACGATTCAGATATAGATCAGCACTATGTAAATTAGGTTGTGTGTCCATGTTTTCCATCGATTCAGGTTAATGACAACTAAGCTTAGGCATATTTGACATTATTTGCGAGAGGGGTAGCAGCAGTGGATTGCACATCAGTCAGCTAACGTAGAGCGCTTTGATGACAGATTGATGACAACTTACCAGCGATATTTGTCATAGTTTTCCGGGTTGGCCCAAAATCGGCTGTTGAGCCAGTCGTGTTTTGGCTGATAATTTTCAATGGTATAGCTGAAAACCTGCAATCCATCAGCACTCCCGGCGATATGCTGCAGTCCCATCGCCAGATAATCACAAAACAGCCAGCCTTGCCGTTGCGCTTGCGCAGGATCAGTGATCAAAATAATGTGCGGTGCATATAAATTGCGTAAATAACCCAACCATTGTTGCCCGTTTTTCAGCGGCAGAGATTCGGTTAAATCACTGATCACCGCCAAATCAACGCGCTTGAGATGGTGAAATTGTGATTGGCTAAATGGTGTTGTCAGCGTTTGCAATCTGGTATCTTGGCTGCCATTCACATATCGCGCTGCTATTTCGCCTGCAATCAGGACGGATTGCGGCTTACATTGCAGTATCAGCGTGCTGAGTAGCGAAGATAATAAAACTGACTGATTCATGACCAAGCAGCATAAAACATCTACTGAATTCTGGAAACACAAACGACTCGGCCAGATGACACATTCCGAATGGGAAAGTCTGTGCGATGGCTGTGGCCGTTGCTGCCTGCATAAACTGGAAGATGAGAGTGATGATCGTATGTATTACACCCGGGTGGCCTGCAAGCTGCTCGATATCTCCAGCTGTCGTTGTAAAGATTATACAAATCGGCAACAAACCGTACCCGGCTGCCTGCAACTGAGTGTCGAACAGGCGCATTATTTTGACTGGTTACCGGATACCTGCGCCTACCGCCTGTTGGCCGAAGGCGAACCGCTGCCAGCGTGGCATCCTTTGGTGAGCGGTGATCCCAAAACAGTGATTGAGGCAGGTGTTTCGGTGCGAGACATTGCGATTACTGAAAACGATGAGCTGGATCTGACAGAAGAAGTGATTATGTTGCAACCACCCGTCTACCCGTATGACACCTGAGCAAAGCCGCGAATTTACTGCTCGACTTGAACAGGCCGCCATTGCCTTGCTGGAGATGGAAATTTATCGTAAGCCGGATGATCTTGCGCGGCGCTTTGGTTTACCGTTGCCCGTCGTACGTTACTGGTGGCGGCAAACTGATGAAAAAACACATCCCGTTGATCAGAACAGCTTGTCGCCAAGGGAAGGAAAAGTTATCCGTAAAGCCACACAAACACTGGAAGGCTGGGAAAAGGTAAAACGTTATCGTCCGCCATGTGGCGCCCGGTTACCGGGTGGTAAAAAATGTAAACGCTCTGTGGCAATTCGTCAGCCCGAAGGCTGGTCGCTTGGTGCGCTGGCCGATCGCTGTCGTTTACACGGTGGTCACAGTAAGCGCGTACGTCGATTGCCGACAGGAGAGGATGAGCAAGAAACACCAACGTGAACCATCACCATGAAATTGCCACATTGAATCAGGCAAAATGGTTACCATATTGTGCAGTAACAAACTCCGGAATGCTCCATGAATAATACGTCTTCGCAAAACCTCAATCGTGGTTTACTTGATTTTATTGATGCCTCGCCAACGCCGTTCCATGCCGTAGACAACATGAAATTGGCTTTAATAGCGGCCGGTTATCAGTCACTGGATGAGAAGGATAGCTGGGGAACCCTGGCTGCTGGT
>CANRLD010000021.1 GCA_947631375.1 uncultured Methylophaga sp.
GAGGGCAGTGTGAAACGTAACAACCCGATTCGGGTCTTGCGTGATAATGTGGTGATTTATGAAGGTGAGCTCGAATCCTTGCGCCGCTTTAAAGATGATGTCAATGAAGTCCAGGCCGGTACAGAATGCGGTATTGGCGTCAGGAACTACAAAGACGTCAAGCCAGGCGATCAGATCGAAGTGTTCGAACGCGTGCTGATGAAACCGAGTCTTTAATGGCGAGAGAATTTAGTCGTACTAATCGAATCAGTGAAGTCATGATGCGTGAACTGGCTTTACTGATTCAGCACGATCTGGCTGATCCCCGAGTTAGTATGGTCACGGTTTCTCATGTCGACGTGACGGCTGATTTGAAATATGCGCGGGTGTATGTCACGCGGCTGGCCGGCTTTGATTCAGAAGAAGCTGCCGAACAGTGTCTGGCTGGTTTGACTAATGCTGCAGGTTATTTACGTCGGTCGCTGGCCAAACGGGTGAAGTTACGAGTGATGCCGGAATTGCAGTTTCGTTATGATAAAACCCTGGAACACGGGTTTTACATGGATGAGCTGATTACGAAAGCCAACGCGGATATAAAAGACGACCAAACACCAGAAACCGATGAGGATTGAGTATTCACGATGGCTCGGCGCAGTAAAAAAGGGCGCGATATCACCGGAATCGTGATTATTGATAAGCCTGCAGGTCTCAGTTCCAATCATGCATTACAGCGAGTAAAACGGTTATTTAATGCTAACAAGGCTGGGCATACCGGCAGCCTCGATCCGTTGGCAACCGGTGTGTTGCCGATATGCCTTGGTGAAGCAACCAAACTTTCCACATATTTACTGGATGCTGACAAACAGTATCAGGTGCGTTGTCAGCTCGGCACGCTTACCGATACGGGTGACAGTGATGGCGAAGTCATTTCCAAGTGTCCGATCCCTGATTTTTCCCCTACTGATTTGCAAAAGATATTGCAGCGTTTTATTGGCGAGCAACAACAGATCCCCCCTATGTTTTCAGCACTGAAGCATCAGGGACAACCGTTATATAAGCTTGCTCGTCAGGGGATCGAGATTGAGCGAAAATCGCGACAGATCACTGTTTACGATATCCATTTATTGGCAAGTGATGCAGAGAGCTTTACCCTGCAGGTTGCCTGTAGTAAAGGCACTTACATTCGTACGTTAGTACAGGATATTGCGGCAGAGCTAAATAGTTGCGGGCATGTGACCATGCTGCGGCGAACAGCTGCGGCTGATTATGACTTAACACAGTCGATAACTCTGGATGCGTTGCAGCAAGTTGCTGAAACGCAGGATGTATCAGCTTTGGATGCGCTTTTACAACCGCCCGAAGAAGCGCTGTCTGACTGGTTGGCGATACACTTGAGTGCTGATAATTCGATTGACATACGCCATGGCCGTCCAGTCAAAACTGATGTTTTGGGGCAAACAGCGGATGTCAAATTATTTAATAACGATGAGATATTCTTCGGGATAGGCAGTCTGGCAGCTGATGGCACCCTGTCAGCCAAGCGCTTGTTTGTCGTTTAACGGGGTGGTGCGGCTTGCTTGTTAATGGCAGGCAAACCCTGTAAAATTTGCCTGAATTAAAAGGTTGGGTAATCCGGTTTTTACCGGCTGGATTATTACAGAATTTAACGCATAGCTGAAAAGCTATTTATTTAGAGTTGGAGTTTTTAATGTCAATTACCGCACAACAAAAGCAAGAAATCATCAAGAAATATGCACGATCAGAAGGTGATACCGGTTCAGCAGAAGTACAAATTGCCCTGTTGACCGCACGTATTACCAATCTCTCAGACCATTTCAAAACGAATAACCATGACCACCATTCTCGTCAAGGTTTATTGAAAATGGTAAGTAGCCGCCGCAAAATGCTTGACTACCTGAAAAAAGCGGACATTACCCGCTATCGTGATTTGATTGCTGATTTAGGTCTGCGCCGTTAAATTGCCCGACGTGGTCTGCAAAATATCATTCCAAGCCTGTGTCAACAATTCTGGCATGAGCTTGAGGCGATGACTGATATGCCCCTGATTCCCCAAGGTCTCAGGGGCATATTCATTTATGCGTGTAACAACTTTATAAAATTTGGTCATGAAAAGGTTTGTGACTGACGTAGTCAAGAGAAGGAAATAATAGTGAATTCAGTAAAAAAAACAGTCCAGTTCGGTGAACATGCCCTGAGTCTGGAAACCGGAAAAATCGCACGCCAGGCTGGTGCCGCTGTCATTGCCAGCTTAGGTGAAACTTCTGTACTGGTGACCGTGGTCGGCAAGAAAAATGTTAGCCCTGGTCAGGATTTTTTTCCGTTGACAGTCAACTATCAGGAACGTACTTATGCTGCAGGCAAGATTCCAGGCGGATTTTTCAAACGCGAAGGACGTCCTTCAGAAAAGGAAACGCTGACTTCTCGCCTTATTGATCGACCATTACGTCCGTTGTTCCCAAAAGATTTCATCAATGAAGTTCAGGTTATTGCCACGGTTATGGCGCTCGACCCGGAAGTCGATCCGGATATTCCTGCGATGATTGGTGCTTCAGCTGCACTGGCTATTTCCGGTATTCCGTTCAATGGCCCGTTGGGTGCTGCACGTGTTGGCTATGTAGATGGTAGTTACGTACTTAACCCATCGAAAAAGCAACTGGTCACCAGCTCACTGGATCTGGTTGTTGCCGGTACCGAAAGTGCCGTATTAATGGTTGAATCAGAAGCAGCTGAATTGCCGGAAGAAGTCATGTTGGGCTCAGTCATGTTTGGCCACCAGCAAATGCAAACAGCGATCAAACTGATCGCCGAGTTAAAAGCCGAAATCAGTAAAGAGGCCTGGGAGTGGACGCCACCAGAGAAAGATGATCGCTTGTATAACGCAGTGAAAGAGCACGCGTTTGAAGGTATTAAGCAGGCTTATGCTGTCAGTGACAAGATGCAACGTCAGGATCAATTGGGCGATATCCGTCAAAGCGCTGTTGATGCTCTGCTTAGTGAAGATGGTGAATGGAGCGAAGAAGACATTAAAAATGTCTTTGGCAAGCTGGAAAAAGAACTGGTTCGCGGACGAATTATTGCTGGTGAACCACGTATCGATGGTCGTAATACCAGCACTGTACGTCCGGTGTTTATTGAGACAACAGTCCTGCCGCGGGTTCATGGTTCAGCGTTGTTTACCCGTGGTGAAACACAGGCGCTTGTCGTTGCAACATTAGGGGCGGAACGTGATGCACAAATGATTGACGCGGTCGAGGGCGAGTATCGTGACCGCTTTATGCTGCATTATAACTTCCCTCCGTATTGTGTTGGAGAAACCGGGTTTGTTGGCTCACCCAAGCGCCGTGAAATTGGTCATGGCAAGTTAGCAAAACGCGGTATCCAGGCTGTTATGCCTAGTGCAGAAGAATTCCCATATGTTGTGCGTGTGGTCTCTGAAATCACTGAATCCAATGGTTCAAGTTCGATGGCTTCTGTGTGTGGTACCTCACTGGCACTGATGGATGCAGGGGTGCCTATTAAAGCGCCTGTCGCCGGTATTGCAATGGGGCTGATTAAAGAGTCTGAAGGATATGCCGTCTTGACTGATATTCTGGGAGACGAAGATCACCTGGGCGATATGGACTTTAAAGTTGCTGGTACTGAAAAAGGTGTGACCGCACTGCAAATGGATATCAAGATTGAAGGTATCAACGAAGAAATTATGCGTACCGCACTGGCACAGGCGCGTGATGGTCGTCTGCATATTCTGGAAAAAATGAATGCCGTGATTTCAACGCACCGTCAGGAAATGTCAGAGTTTGCCCCACGCATCATTACTGTAAAAATCCATGCGGACAAAATACGTGATGTTATCGGTAAAGGCGGCGCGACTATTCGTGCCATTACTGAAGAAACCGGTGCAACGATTGATATTCAGGATGATGGCACAGTGATGATCTTTTCTTCTGATTTCAATGCGGGACAGGATGCGCTGCATCGTATTGAGCAAATCACCGCGGAAGTTGAAGTCGGAAAAGTGTATCAAGGCCGGGTTGTCAAATTGATGGATTTCGGTGCATTTGTCACTATTCTGCCGGGTAAAGATGGCCTGGTGCATATTTCACAAATCTCTGATGAACGTGTGGAAAATGTCAGCGACAAGCTGTCTGAAGGCGATGTCATCGAGGTGAAGGTGCTGGAAGTAGATCGCCAAGGCCGTATTCGTTTGAGTATGAAAGCAGTAAACGAAACGTCTGACAGTTAACATTACTAGTTAGGCCGAGTTACAGAAAAACCCCGCACTGCGGGGTTTTTTTGTGCCAATTACATCGTCTGACAATGAATTTTTAAGCTTGCAGTTGACGATTGCTTAACGCAGCGATCATCATAGTTGCTGGAGCAACCTATTTCTCAGTTCAAGGAGTGTTCACTAGATGAATAATCTGGATTGGCATCAAATCCGCGCTGCTGTTTGGCGACCACATACACAGAAGCTCAAGGCCATTACCCGTTTGGATCCGGTAAAGATGGAGCGGTTAATTGGCATTGAAACGCAAAAACAGCAGTTAGTGGAAAACACCCGCCGTTTCTTGCAGGGAAAACACAGTAATCATGCATTGCTGTGGGGCGCGCGAGGTACGGGAAAGTCTTCGTTGATTAAGGCATTGTTAAATGAGTTTGCCGGGCAAGGACTGCGAATGTTGCAAATAGACAAAGCTGAACTGGGTTGGTTACCGGAAATTCTTGACGATCTAGAAGATCGACCATTTCACTTTGTAATTTTTTGTGATGATCTGTCGTTTGAACAAGACGAAGAGAGCTTTAAGCCGCTTAAAAGCCTGCTGGATGGCGGCCTTGAATTACCACCAGAAAACGTACGAATTTATGCTACTTCTAATCGTCGTCATTTGATGCCGGAACAGCAATCAGAAAACCAGGCCAGTCGTGTGGTGGATGGTGAAGTTCATTATGCTGACAGTCTGGAGGACAAACTGGCGCTGTCTGATCGCTTCGGTTTATGGCTATCGTTTTACCCACCGAACTGGGATACCTATCTGTTGATGATTGATGCGCTGTTTGCAAATGTGTCAGTAGAGCGTGAGTTGTTACATGAGCAGGCTAAATGGTTTGCCATGCAGCGTGCCAGTCATAGTGGTCGCACGGCGGTACAGTTCTACCGATACTATATGGATAAGGATGAAAACTAGAAACTGCCTGTCAGGCCTTATTTACAGTATCAGTGTGATGACGCCTTAGCTGGCAGTATCAAAATACTGCCAGCTAAGGCGAATCGCCGGACGAGTCTGGTGTGTGGTGACGACAGCTACGCAATATGAGGGTCTTCAATGTGAAACCACTTATGGCACATACCGACATGACCGTAATCATTGGCCACAGACTGCCATCCCCGAAAGAAGTCACCACCAGACCACTGGCAGCACCTGATAAAAAACCAGCGGAACCTAATACTGCGGTTGCTGTTGCGCTGCTGCGTGGAAACAGTTCTACGGTGCTGGCCACGGCGTTGGAAACGATAAATGCCTGAGCGCCAATAAACAGCATCACCCCGCCGACAATTACGATTAAATCAGGTTGTGTACTGAAAATAATATACAACAGCATGAGGCTACCGGCACTGACTTGTAATAATTGCCCGAGCCGCAGCAGACAGGGAGGATCGTAAAAACGCAGCAGCCGGACATTAATCCGGTTAATCACGATCATCATCAATACGTTGATGCCAAACAGCAGCGGATAGACAGAAGCGGAAACCCCAAAGTAGATCATATAAACAGAGGGAGAGGCGGTGATAAAGCTGAACAAACCGCCATAGGCAAAGCTTTGAGCGGCCAGATACGCCAGCGCCTTGCGATGGGACAGGATTTCAATATAACGCCGCAGAGCGGATATTGATTGCTCCGTCTTGATACGCGTTTCTGGCAGTAAACGATAGAGCAGCAGCGCGATCAGCAATGCGTAGACAAACAACACAATAAAAATTGATTGCCAGCCAGCAAAATACAGGCAGAGCACACCGATTAGTGGGGCTGATAACGGCGCAATCATCATGATGATTGCCATATGTGCCAAATAGCGGGCGCTATCGCGGCCACTGCTGATATCACGAATGACCGCGGAAGAGTTCACAATCGCCATGCCGCCGCCAATGGCCTGGACGATCCGCCAGAACCATAATCCGTGTAGTGTTTGGCTGAATACAATGCCCAGGCTGGCAAAACAGAACAGGCTGAGTCCGATAAAAATAATCCGCCGCCGACCAAAATGATCGGATAACGGCCCGCCTGTTAGTTGACCCACTGCAAACCCTGCCAGAAACAGGCTGAGGGACAACTCGATGCTATGAATGCTGACAGCGAAACTACTGGCCATCAGCGGCATCGCCGGTAAATAAGCATCTATTGCCAGCGGTGCAATAGCTGTTAATCCCGCCAAAAGCAGGATTAACTGTGCCACGTTATGGGTGGCTATCGGACGATGTTCAGTCATATTTTAGTCAATGGACTGTATGCAATGGCAGCATAGTGAATGCCTGGTAATTCAGTTACTTTATGTTGATGACGTTTCACCTAGTGCCGGGCTCCATGATTGGCTATTCTGCTGCGGGCCAATCTGAGAACTGAATTCACGCATATCCAAGCCACTAGGCTGTTGGAATACTCGTAAGCCGAATTCTGGCAGAATCGATAAGAGATGATCAAAAATATCCGAAGCAATGCCTTCGTATTCAACCCATTTTACGGTGTTGGTAAAACAGTACAATTCTAACGGTAAGCCATTAGGGGTTGGCTCAAGCTGGCGAGACATCAAGGTAAAGTCTTGATGAATATGTGGATGATTTTTTAAGTAATTATTGACATAGGCACGAAAGCAACCGATGTTGGTGACCCGTCGTGTATTAACCGGCTCTCTCCCCCATTCGGCTAACTGCTGATTCCACTCGTCAATTTCTTTTTGTTTTTCATTGAGATAATCATTCATCAGGCTAAAGCGATGCAGTTTTTGCTGTTCTTCCGTTGACAGAAAATGGATGCTTTGCTGATCAATTAATATGCTGCGTTTTATTCTGCGTCCTCCCGACTCCTGCATTCCGCGCCAGTTTTTAAAGGGATCAGTCATAAATCGTTTGGTTGGCACTACCGTGATGGTTTTATCCCAGTTTTGTACTTTTACTGTATGCAAAGCAATATCAATCACATCGCCATCAGCATTTAACTGCGGCATCTCTATCCAGTCACCAACGCGAATCAGATCGTTAGAGTTGATTTGTACACTGGCGACCAGAGAGAGCAGGGTATCCTGGAATATCAACATCAAGACCGCCGCCATCGCACCCAGTCCAGAGAGCAGGATTAGCGGGGAACGATCAATTAACGAGGCGATCATCAATATTGCTGCGATAGCAAAAATGACAATTTTGACGACCTGTATATAACCTTTTATCGGTTTCATGTGCGCACCAGGGCGCTTATTGTACGCATCATTGATAAGTGTCAGCAGGTTGCCAAGGGCCAGAGCGATCGTTAGCACGATAAACGCCGAGGTAACGTTTTTAACAACGGTGACAACGACTTCTGAAATGTTTGGAACCAATATAATTCCGGAAGACAAAATGATGGCCGGAACGATATTGGCCAGTCTGTTAATAAACGGTGAATCCGCCAGAGAGGAAAAGCGGGCAAGTTGGTTGGTTTTAAGAATGCGATAGATACCGCGGATTAGGATACGTTTGATTATCCAGTTAGCAAGCCAGGCAATTAAAATCAGAATAGACAGGCTGATAACAGTATGGGCAAGAGGGTAGTTTTCTAACCAGGTTGTCACTAGTTGATAGATTTCCAAAACAGACTCCGAAACGTATTTTGAGGTCGCCATTGTAGCATTTCAGTCGTTACCGATTTTGGTCCGGGAAAAATCCGTGCAATCGGCAACCTCATTTATTGGACATAAAAACGATGTTGTACGGCATTCAATAATCTGTGTGCTGATCAGCCGTTGGGTCGCTGAAAAACCGTAGCTACAGATTATTGAATCGGCATGGGCAACCATAGCCTATGGTTATGGTGACAGTTAACGCTCTGTAATGTTCCATTTTCCAGTAAATTGGTCGCATATCGCGCAGTTATGGCAAATTTAGCCGTTCCTTGATGTTTTTTTGTGTGCAATAAATATACTGAACAACTGTTGAGAGTTGAGAACAGAAAGCCCAGAAAAATGTTAGCAACAGCACTTATCTGATCGGCTTGCTAGCAGGTATTGCAAAAGAAATGCTACAGATCGAATTGTCTGATTTTTGATAATCATCCAAAATAAGCGGATTTGCTGCACTTGATGCTATTCATCAACAGTCCATTTATCAATATTGAGTCAACATGCCTGAAAGCTTGCTAGAGAAACACGTTTCGAAACGCCGTACCTTTGCCATCATTTCGCAACACTGACCGAAAAGTTATTACTATTCGGTGGCGCTATTCAAATGGCAGGAAGTGTAAAGTCACGAAAAACAGACAAGCACGCGACTTCTGACTGGATGGAAATGGAGAAAGAGCGCGGTATTTCTGTTACTTCTTCAGTCATGCAATTTCCCTATAAGGACTGTATTGTCAATCTGCTGGATACGCCGGGGCATGCAGACTTTTCCGAAGATACTTACCGCACGCTGACCGCGGTTGATTCAGCCTTAATGGTTATCGACAGTGCCAAAGGGGTTGAGTTTGTCGTTTACGCACCACGCCGATCCTGACATTTATCAATAAACTGGATCGGGAAGGACGCGATCCGCTTGATTTGCTCAGTGAAGTTGAAACAATTCTGAATATTCGTTGTGCTCCGATGACATGGCCTATCGGCATGGGAAAAGGCTTCAGAGGTATTTTTCATCTGTATAACGATAATGTACGTTTGTTTGAACCACATAGTAAAGAAGCGGGTGAGCTGATTGAAGGGTTGGATAATCCGCGGCTGGATGAGTTGTTTGGCCCGTTGGCGCAAGATTTGCGCGACGAAATTGAATTGGTGCGCGGTGCCAGCGATCAATTTGATCTGGATGCGTTTTTGTCAGGACAGATGACGCCGGTATTTTTTGGTTCAGCGATGAATAATTTTGGCGTCACTGAACTGATGGACGCGTATGTGAAATATGCACCGGCACCGCAGCCACGTGAAACCAGAACGCGAATCGTTGAGGCCGACGAACAAAACTTCAGCGGTTTTGTGTTCAAAATACAGGCTAATATGGATCCCAAACACCGTGACCGCATCGCCTTCATGCGTGTCTGTAGTGGTCATTACACCAAGGGAATGAAGTTACGGCAAACACGTATTGGTAAAGATGTAACTATTGCCAATGCTGTCACGTTTATGGCAGCAGAGCGTGAACAGGCTGAAGAGGCCTGGCCGGGAGATATCCTAGGTTTGCACAATCATGGAACGATCCAGATTGGCGATACCTTTACCCAAGGTGAAGATTTGCAATTTACCGGCATACCTTATTTTGCACCGGAGTTGTTTCGCCGCGTCAGACTAAAGGATCCATTAAAAAACAAGGCGTTGTTAAAAGGTCTGCAACAATTGAGTGAAGAAGGAGCAACTCAGTTATTCCGGCCATTGGACAACAATGACTTGATCCTCGGTGCGATTGGCGTTCTACAGTTTGATGTGGTGGTGCATCGCTTAAAGGGTGAATATGGCGTGGAATGTATCTATGAACCGGTTCAGGTCACTACGGCGCGTTGGGTATATTGCGATGATGCGAAAATGCTTGCCGAGTTTAAACGTAAGGCATCCGTCAACCTAGCGTTGGATGGAGCAGATAATCTCACCTACATTGCACCCACACGCGTCAATCTGGACTTGACGATGGAGCGCTGGCCCGAGATTACTTTCCGCGCAACCCGGGAACATTTATAACGAAATTTACTCTAAGCGGTGGAATATCATCAACTGGCAGGTAAGGGATAGTTGTTCAGCAGTATCGCCGCTTTGTCTTATCCAGATTGGTTCACTTTACAGGAAAGCCGCTTGGTAATGACAGGAGTGTTTTCCTGATTACTGGCTGGCCAGTTGAAGCTGAAGGTAGTGAAACCTTATAATTTACACAATCACATAACTCAGAAGGATGAACGTGGTCGCGTTTCGCGGCGCTCACTTCATCAAGCATGTAAGCCGTTCTGAATTCATTGATATTTCCAGCGAGAAAGACCAGCGTCAACGCTAACGTCGGTACTGATAAAGTCAGTGTTGGTGCTACGTTGTGCTGTTTTTATGCATTGCTTTGGAGGTAAACACTTGAGTCATTACAAACCATACAATGGTCCGGCTGCGGGGTGGGGAGCGCTGGTAAGCGTTACTCGTAACTGGTTGGGTAGCAAGAATGCGGTAGGAAATATCCGCGCGATGCTGAAAACCAATCAGGATCACGGTTTAGATTGCCCCGGTTGCGCTTGGGGAGAAACGCCAGAAAAGGGAATGATCAAATTCTGTGAAAATGGCGCTAAGGCGGTGAACTGGGAAGCGACCAGCCGTCGTGTTGATCCTGCCTTTTTCAGCCAGTACAGCAATACTGAACTGTTGCAGCAAAGCGATCACTGGCTGGAATCCCAGGGGCGTATTACCCATCCGATGCGCTATAACCCGGCGACAGATCACTACGAAACCATCACCTGGCAGCGAGCGTTTGAAACCATTGCTAGTCATTTACAGGCGATGGATTCTCCCGATCAGGCTGAGTTTTACACCTCGGGACGCGCCAGCAACGAAGCGGCTTTTTTGTACCAGCTATTTGTTCGTGCATTAGGAACCAACAACTTTCCCGATTGCTCAAACATGTGTCACGAAGCCAGTGGTATCGGCATGGCGGAAGCGGTCGGTGTTGGTAAAGGGACAGTTACCTTTGAAGACTTTGAGCATTCTGATGCCATTTTTGTCATTGGACAGAATCCTGGCACCAATCATCCACGCATGCTTGAACCTTTGCGTGAGGCGGTTAAGCGTGGTGCCCAGGTAGTTTGTTTTAACCCGCTTAAGGAGCGTGGTTTAGAGCGCTTCCAGCATCCGCAGAATCCACTGGAGATGCTTAAAAATGATTCTGAACCGACCAATACCGCTTATTTCCGTCCTGCATTGGGTGGCGATATGGCGGCGATTCGCGGAATGGTCAAGTTTTTGTGGCAATGGGAACAACAGGCGTTGGCAAGCAATGGGCCAGCCGTGTTCGATCGTGAGTTTATTGCGCAACATACCAGTGGTATTGATGCGTATCTGTCCATTGTTGATAACACCAGCTGGCAGGAAATAGAAGAACAATCAGGGTTGAGCCTGGCTGAAATCGAGATGGCAGCGAATATGTATCGCAGGGCTGATCGCGTCATTATGTGCTGGGCAATGGGGGTTACCCAGCACGTACATTCTGTTGCCATTATTCAGGAAATTATCAGTCTGCAATTATTGCGTGGCAACATCGGTAAACCGGGTGCCGGGCTTTCCCCTGTTCGAGGTCACAGTAATGTTCAGGGTGATCGCACAATGGGAATTGATGAGAAGCCGCCCAAGTGGTTGCTGGATGCCCTGGAAAAACGCTTTAAATTTAATGTGCCGCGTAAACACGGTCACACCACCGTGCAAACGATTGCTGCGATGGAGCAAAGCCAGGTTAAAGTGTTTTTTGCGCTGGGTGGTAACTTTGTGCAGGCAACACCGGACACCGAGCGCACTCATGCGGCAATGCGTAATTGTGACCTTACTGTGCAGATTTCAACAAAGCTGAATCGTAGTCATTTGGTGAGCGGTAAGGAAGCATTAATTCTGCCTTGTCTGGGACGTACAGAAATTGATTACCAGAAATCCGGTAAGCAAGGCGTCACGGTGGAAGATACCTTCAGTATGGTGCATATCTCGTATGGCCAGCTGAAACCATTTTCACCATTAATGAAATCAGAAGCAGCGATTATTGCCGGTGTGGCTGAGGCAACACTCGGCAAACATCCCGTTGATTGGCAGTGGCTTATCGAAGATTATGATCGGATCCGTGATTTAATTGCTGATGTTATTCCCGGGTTTGAGAACTTTAATGCCCGTATTGCCAACCCAGGCGGGTTTTATCTTGGTAACCCAGCTAGCGACCGGGTGTGGAATACAGAAACCGCAAAAGCGCGTTTTATAGCTAATCGTTTGCCGAAAACGCTGATCCATACTGAAATCACCCGCAGCGGGCAACAGCCAGATCTGATTCTGCAAACCATGCGCTCACACGATCAATACAACACAACTGTTTACAGCCTGAATGATCGCTATCGGGGTGTGTTCGGCATGCGGGATGTCATTTTCGTTAATGAAGATGACATGAAGCGGTTGGGGTTTGAGCATGAGCAAAAGGTGGATATCATTTCACTGTGGCCGGATGGTAAAGAACGTCGCGTGAATAACTTCACGTTGTTACGTTACGATATTCCGCAAGGGCAGGCTGCTGCTTATTACCCGGAAGCAAATCCGCTGGTACCGTTGGAGAGTTATGGTGATAAAACCTTTACGCCGACTTCAAAATTCATTGCCATCAGGCTTGAAGCCAGTCAACAACAGGATGTTGCTTAGTTAGTTGTTATGCCGGTCTGTGTCCTGCTTCATAAGCTGGCACAGACCGACATGCTTCGTTGATTAGTTGTGTTTTTTGGCCGAGCCTGTACAGCGTAAAGCACTTGCAGGTCCGGGTTCAGTCAAGCAGAATACCAATGCACTGGTCAGCGGAGAGACGCGCAATGAAAGTCAGATTCATTACAAAAAACAAGGGTAAGCCGGTCATCGGCCTGACACCGACAGATACGCTGGATAAAGCAGTTAAGCTGATGATTGAGCATAGTATTGGCTCACTGGTGGTAACCGAAAATGGCGCTTTGGTCGGTATTCTGTCAGAACGTGATTTACTCAGTGTGTTGCATCAGAAAAATGCGATGTGGGAGCCAAAAACGGTAGCAGATGCCATGACGCCTGATCCGTATACCTGCGTTCCAGATAACACGCTGGAAGAGGTAATGAACATAATGGTCGAGCATAATATTCGCCACTTGCCCGTCGTTTATAAAGGGCGTTTGGAAGGGATGCTCTCCATTACCGATATCGTGGAAGAATTATTGAAAAAAGCAAAGTTTGAAAATAAATTGCTGAAAAACTATATCCAGAACTGGCCCGATGCCGAAAATGGATGATGGTCAGTCTTCAGTGAGGTTGGCTGTTCTTTCGAGTTGTAATTGATTATCACTGGCAAAACCCAGTAGAAAATTAAACAACATCTCGTCCTCATCTTCCAACTGTGCATCAATTACCACACATTTGGTACCTTCGATTGATGCCAATCTCACTCGGGGGTGAAAGATGATTCTTCTGCCCGGACCGTAGCTGGCAACAGCACCGCAAAGTCTTTCTGCCCAATCGCTCGGGCGAAACTTCCCACCATTCTGGGTAGTGCCTTTGATAATCACTTTTTCCGTTGCAGACATCTGTTTCAGGTGCTCTCGTTTAAAGAAAATGAATAGATGGTTGTGTATTTTACTGGAAATCCGCCCGATTACAGCAAGTAAAGCCGAAACAACCGTTTCAGTGATTTAGGTCAGCGTGAAAAACCCGTATAATCAAGCGCTTTATTCTTTGACGACAATGAGACGTTTTGTGGCTGATTACAAACACACGTTAAATCTTCCGGCGACTGATTTTCCGATGAAAGCGGGCTTGCCTAACCGTGAACCACTGATTCTGGAGCGTTGGCAGAAGCAGGATTTGTACCGGCAGTTGCGGGAAAAACAGCAGGGGAAACCCAAGTTCATTCTGCACGATGGTCCTCCATATGCCAATGGCGATATCCATATCGGTCACGCCGTCAATAAAATTCTGAAAGATATTATTCTGAAATCCAAAACCCTTAGTGGTTTTGACACGCCTTATGTTCCCGGCTGGGATTGTCACGGTTTGCCAATCGAATTAAATGTCGAGAAGAAAGTCGGTAAACCGGGCGTCAAAGTGAGTCCGACAGAATTTCGTCAGGCGTGTCGGGAATATGCTGCCAGGCAGGTTGACGGTCAGCGGGAGGATTTCAAACGACTGGGCGTGTTAGCTGATTGGGATAATCCTTATCTGACCATGGATTTCCAGTTTGAAGCCGATATTATCCGTACGCTTGGTGACATCATTAAGAATGGCCATTTGCACAAAGGTGTTAAGCCAGTGCACTGGTGTGTGGACTGTGGTTCAGCCTTGGCGGAAGCTGAAGTCGAATACGAAGATAAAACGTCGCCAGCCATTGATGTGCGCTTTGAACTGGTGGATAGCGCTGCTTTTGATAAAGCCTGTCCGAATAATGGTCATGGCGCAATCAGTGTTGCAATCTGGACAACGACACCTTGGACGCTACCAGCCAATCAAGCGGTTTGCCTGCACCCTGAATTGGTTTACGTTGTCGTGCAATGTGATGGACAACGTCTGTTACTGGCAGAAGCGCTTTATGAATCAGCACTGCAACGCTACCAGCTGGCTGGAGAAGTCATTGCCCGTTGCAAGGGAGCCGATCTGGAAGGCTTGCTGTTGCAGCATCCATTCTATGAGCGCCAGGTGCCTATTGTGTTAGGTGACCATGTGACTACCGATGCCGGTACCGGCGCTGTACACACTGCTCCGGGGCATGGTCAGGATGACTATATTGTTGGTCTGAAATACCAACTGGAAGTTGATAATCCGGTGGCCTCGAATGGTTGTTTTTTGCCTGACACGCCAATTTTTGCCGGCAAATCAGTATTTAAAGCCAATCCGCACGTTATTGACTTGTTAAAAGAAAAATCCGTATTGCTGTGCCATGTAGATATTCGCCACAGTTATCCGCATTGCTGGCGGCATAAAACACCGATTATTTTCCGGGCGAC
>CANRLD010000022.1 GCA_947631375.1 uncultured Methylophaga sp.
TCAACTTTAATCGCGATGTCGGCATTCTGGAAAAATACATTCCACGCGATGAAACGCAACGTGATCCAGGCTCCGCCCTACACGCATTGCGTGATTTCACAACACTGGTAAACCGTTACCCAACCAGTCGATACAGTGAGGACGCCGCACAACGCATTGTATATTTGCGTAATCGTCTGGCACAGCATGAATTACATGTTGCCAACTACTATATGCGGCGCGCTTCTTACCTTGCCGCAGCCAACCGTGCTAAATATGTAATCGAAAATTATCCACGTACGCCAGCCATTCCTGATGCGCTGGTTATTATGGCCAAAGCATACAAGATTCTGGAGCTGGATGATTTATCAGATGACGCCTTACGCGTTCTGGAAAGAAACTATCCCGGCCATACCGGGGTCGCTGACGTGCGTAGAACGACGCTGGTAGAATAAACCTGCGTCGTCTTTGTTACCTCACCCTATATTTAAATAGCGGCTTCGCCATCCTCTCCGGTACGGATGCGGATAGCGCGCTCCAACGGGGTAACAAAAATTTTGCCATCGCCAATGCGGCCCGTATGCGCTGACTTGGTAATAGCTTCAATGCAGGCGTCCACCTGCTCATCGGCCAAGACAATCTCCATTTTTATTTTTGGCAGAAAATCGACTACATACTCAGCACCGCGATAGAGTTCGGTATGACCTTTTTGTCTGCCAAAGCCTTTAACTTCAGATACGGTCATACCTGTCACACCAATATCGGATAAAGCTTCACGTACATCATCCAGTTTAAATGGTTTGATAATGGCTTCAATTTTTTTCATAGGGTTACCTGTTTTACGCAATAGGGGTAATGGCATACCCCGATGTTATTGGGTAGCGACGATCTCGTCCAAAAGCTCTACCGGTAATACGAATACCCGGAGGAGCCTGACGTCGCTTATATTCACTACGATCTACCATTTTAATCACCTGCGCAACCATATCACTATTAAAACCGGCAGCCACCAGATCCTCATAACACTTATCATTAACCACATACCCTTCCAGAATCTGATCAAGCACTTCGTATGGCGGTAAAGAATCCTGATCCAACTGATCTGCTGATAATTCTGCTGAAGGTGGTCGGGTAATAATTCGCTGAGGTATGACTGCCGATAAGCTATTGCGGTAATGGCATAACTGGTAAACCAGCGTTTTATATACGTCTTTCAATGGCGCAAAACCACCCACCATATCGCCATATAATGTGGAATACCCAACAGCCATTTCACTTTTATTACCGGTGGACAACACCATTGAGCCAGTTTTATTGGAAATGGCCATTAGCAAGACACCGCGACAACGGGCCTGGATATTTTCCTCGGTCGTATCCGGCTCGCTTTCAGTTAACACCGCTTCCAGCTCATGCAAAAATGCGTTAAATACGGGTTCAATACCGATTACCCGATAACTCACTCCTAGGGTAGCAACCATTTCAGCCGCATCATCCAGACTGATCTGTGCCGTGTACCGTGAAGGCATCATCACCGCCTGAACCCGCTCCGCACCAATAGCATCTACCGCCAAGGCCAATGTTAAAGCAGAATCAACGCCACCGGACAAACCAATAACCACCCCAGGGAAATGGTTTTTTTCAATATAATCACGCAGCCCACACACTAACGCATGGTAGGTGGCTTCCAGCTCCTCCATCAGCGGTTGCTGCTCTCCTTCGATGGCAATTCCTGTCGCCGTTTGAGTGAGCTTCACCGGTACTAATGCACTGGCGAACTGAAGTGCCTGTACGCACTTTTTACCGTCAGCATCGACTACAAAAGATGCGCCATCAAATACCAGCTCATCCTGACCGCCTATCAGATTTACATAAACAATGGGAACATTGTTTTCACGCGCACGCTGGCTTGCTTCATGCTCCCGTAGTTGGGATTTCCCCTGTCTGAACGGAGAGGCATTGAGACTCACAATAACTGCCGCTCCTGCAGCCACTGCCTGCTTTGCTGGCTCAGGGCTCCAGATATCTTCACAAATCGTTAAACCAATTTTAATCTCGTTAATACTGAACACAGTGCTTTCACTGCCTTCAGTAAAATAGCGTTTTTCATCAAAAACCCCATAATTGGGTAACTGCTGCTTACGATATTGAGCAATAACCTGCTGATTCTGAATAACCGATGCGACGTTAAATAATGGCTTATCGGCCTTGCCCAACGGATGACCGATAATAATGGTCACATCATCAGTTTGCTTGCAAAGGTCTTGCAGAGCGGCATTCACTCGCTTCAACAAGCCTGGCCGTAACAATAAGTCTTCGGGGGGATAGCCGGTCAAACATAGTTCAGGAAACACGATCAATTCAGCGGCATAGTTGTCTTTGGCCTGCTGTATTGCCGCCAGCACCTTATCAGTATTTCCAGCGACATCACCGACCACAGGATCGATCTGTGCCAATACGATCTGCAGCTGATTCTCCGCCATTTAGGATGTCATCGACTGCAGCATGGTTGAGCCAATCTCAGCAGGAGATGCAGCAATCGCCACTCCGGCACGCTCCAGTGCCGCCAGTTTTGCTTTGGCAGTGCCTTGACCACCACTGATAATAGCCCCGGCATGTCCCATACGCTTTCCTGCTGGCGCGGTTATCCCCGCGATATAAGCGGTGACCGGCTTGGTCACATGCTGCTTGATGTATTCTGCGGCTTCTTCTTCTGCCTGTCCGCCGATTTCGCCGACCAGTACAATGCCCTGGGTTTGCGGATCAGCTTCAAATAATTCGAGGCAATCAATAAAATTCATACCGTGGATAGGATCACCACCAATGCCAACGCAAGTGCTTTGCCCCAGACCATTTTGCGTAGTCTGATGAACAGCTTCATAAGTCAGCGTTCCAGAGCGCGAGACGATGCCGATTTTACCGGGAAGATGAATATTGCCCGGCATAATGCCGATCTTGCATTCTCCCGGCGTAATCAGCCCTGGACAATTCGGCCCGATCAAATGGACATCATAGGATTTCAACGCATGCTTAACTCGCAGCATATCAAATACCGGAATGCCTTCAGTGATACACGCGATTACTTTTATACCAGCATCAGCCGCTTCCAGAATGGCATCTGCGGCAAAAGCGGCTGGCACATAGATCATGCTGGCATCAGCATCAGTTTCCATCACAGCATCACGCACGGTGTTAAAAACCGGCTTATCAAGATGCATCTGCCCGCCTTTTCCCGGCGTCACACCGCCGACAAACTGCGTACCATAGGCAATGGCTTGTTCGGAATGAAACGTGCCCTGTTTTCCGGTAAATCCCTGACAGATAACTTTGGTATTTTTGTTAACCAGGATACTCACTTAATTATTCTCCTGCCGCCGCAACGGCTAACGCAGCGGCCTCGGTTAAATCCTGTGCCACTCGTAGATCCATTCCACTGCCGGCAAGTAAAGTGCGGCCTAAATCAGCATTGGTTCCCTCCAGTCGTACAATGACAGGAAGCGTCAAACCAACTTCTTTGGCTGCTTGAATAATGCCCTGGGCGATTAAGTCGCAGCGCACGATGCCACCAAAGATATTGACCAGGATAGATTTCACTTTGTTATCAGACAAAATCAGCTTGAAAGCTTCCGCGACACGCTCTGCTGTCGTGCCCCCGCCCACATCCAGAAAATTTGCAGGCTCTCCACCCTGTTGCTGGATAAGATCCATTGTTGCCATTGCCAGGCCGGCACCATTGACCATACACGCGACATTGCCTTCCAGCGCAATGTAGTTCAGACCAAACTCACGGGCAATGACTTCTACTGGATTTTCCTGTGTCGGATCAAACAGTTCAGCCAGCTCCGCATGCCGATATAGCGCGTTGTCATCAATATTGATTTTAGCGTCAAGTGCCAGTAAGTCACCCGCCTCCGTCACCACCAGCGGGTTAACTTCAAGCAAGCTGATATCCTGTTCACAATATAGTTGATACAAGCGCTGCATTAACTGTTGCAGCTGTTTGAACGCATTGCCGGACAGCTGCAGAAAAAAGCCCGCCTGACGACATTGGTAAGGTTGCAGTCCCGCAAGAGGATCGACATATAAGGTCAAAATCGCCTCCGGAGTTTTCTCGGCAACCTCCTCGATATCCATACCGCCTGCAGCAGAAATCATAAAGGCAATACGCTGCGTTGCCCGATCCAGTAACACTGCCAGGTACAACTCACGCGCAATGGATGATGGTGCTTCAATCCAGACCTTGTTTACCGGCAAACCTTCCGCGGTTGTTTGTGCAGTCACCAAGACACTTCCCAGCATGCTGTTTACCGCTTGCGAAACCGCCGTCGCGCTGTCAGCCACCTTGACGCCGCCGGCTTTACCACGGCCGCCGCTATGTACCTGAGCTTTGACAACCCAACGCTCACCGCCAATAGATGCTAACGCTGATTCAATCTCATGAGGGCTTGATATCATCTGTCCAGCTGGCGTGGCGACACCGTATTGATTAAACAATTGTTTCGCCTGATACTCGTGCAGGTTCATCTTGTCTTTACCTTGTTTGTCGTTACTGCTGTCAGCAAGCTGTGCCAACAGATAGGCGGCATATTTTCCCCTATCAAGGCAAGAATTACCATCATCCAGCATGATATAGTTGCCTGCAAAAACTCATGATGGAACTGTACATGCGCTCGCTTTACCCTGATATTGAACCTTTCCACAGTCAGCTTTTACCCCGTGAATTGATGCCCGATGGTCGACAGCATAGTGTCTATGTAGAGCAATGTGGCAACCCTGATGGTATTCCCGTTGTGTTTCTGCACGGCGGCCCCGGTTCAGGCTGTCGTCCGCAGCACCGTTGCTATTTTAATCCTGAGCTGTATCACATCATTTTGTTTGATCAACGGGGTTGCGGTCGCTCACTACCTACCGGTGAACTGGAACACAATACAATCGAGCATCTGCTTGGTGATATGGAAGCGATACGTCATCTGCTACAGATTGACAGCTGGCTGTTGTTTGGTGGCTCATGGGGAGCAACCTTGGCACTGGCTTACGCGCAACGCTATTCCGCGCATGTTTCGGCGATGATTTTGCGCGGTACTTTTCTCGGTCGGCCTCAAGACATTGATTGGGTTTATGCTGCTGGTGGTGCCTCGAAAATATTTGCTGAAGCCTGGCATGACCTGATCGCCCCGCTGCCAATTGAAGAACAGCAGCAACCGCTGCGCTATTATTACCAGCAGTTAACCGCCAAAGATGCACAGCAGCAACAGATCGCTGCTAACAGATTACAAAACTGGGAAGCAACCATTGTGATGTTGCGCGATAACCATTATCAGACAGATCCGGCATCCTCTCCCAGTCCTTTGGCGCATGCCCGTATCCAGCTGCATTACGCTTTAAATGCCTGCTTTTTGGCAAATCAGCCTCTGCTGGACGGTATTAAAGACATTAACTATTTGCCTGCAACCATTATTCACGGTCGCTACGATATGGTTTGTCCTGTTCAGCAATCCTGGGAAGTACACCAACGCTGGCCTAAGGCAAATCTTGTCGTGTTACCACTGGCCGGACACGCGGCCAGTGAACCGGCTATTATTGATGCGCTGATTCGGGCCACCGACCAAATGGCGACAATCTTGCCATGATTGCCCTGCTGCAACGTGTCAGCATGGCCAGTGTGACTATCGACTCGCAGCAAACGGCCCGGATTGATCAGGGATTGCTGGTTCTACTTGCTGTCGAAAAAATGGATACAATGCAGCAGGCGGATCGCTTACTGCAACGCATTCTGAATTATCGGGTGTTTGCCGATTCAGAGGGCAAAATGAACCACAGCCTCCGGGATATTGCGGGGGAATTATTATTGGTGCCGCAGTTTACCCTGGCGGCAGACACTGACAAGGGGAATCGTCCCAGCTTTGCACCGGCAGCTTCACCTATAATGGGCAAACAGCTGTTTGATTATTTAGTATCACAAGCAAAAAGCCAGCATCCAGCTGTTGCCGCCGGACAATTTGGCGCAGATATGCAGGTATCGCTGATCAATAATGGGCCAGTCACTTTCTGGTTACACGTTACTTAATTTGGATTTTTATGCGTCTCTTTTTCAAGTTCATCCTGGGTGTCTTTTTTCTGCTTGTCGCTATTGGCCTGTTAATGCTGATACCGTCACCACAACCTGATGATCCCAAGCCCTGGGAGATCAGCATCATGCCGGACGAACAGATAAAAGTGATGGGAATACATCTTGGCACAACCCGTTATGCAGACGTTCAGCAAATATGGCGGGAAGCAGGTGAAGTCGCTATTTTCGTTGATGATAATAACGCGCCGAGCGCCGAAGTGTTTTTCGAAGCAATCAATCTAGGAGGCTTATCAGCCCGGGCAGTGCTCAATCTGCAGGTTAATGAAAACACGCTGCATACCATGATTTCACGGGCAACATCAGGGAAACTGCAACCAAGTGGCGCCCGTCGCTACGATCCCGCATTTGCTGACAAAGAGGAACTGCTGACGGCGCCAGTAAGTGTCATCACCTACATTCCTTCTGTTCGTCTTGATGCAGAAATGATTCGTAATCGTTTTGGTGAACCAATCGCTATTCAGCAGGAGTCGACGGAAGGTGCAGCAGAAGTGTGGGATTATTCAGCAAGCGGCTTGACCATAAGGCTGCATCCCGACGAACGCCCTATACTGACTTACACGGCACGTAACTTCTGACTTACCTGCCGGATGTAAGCCATCAAATCGGGCAGATCAAGTGCCTTGCTGAAATAATATCCCTGCGCACGATCGCAATGGTTATGGCGTAGGAAGTTCAGTTGCTCAGCAGTTTCCACGCCTTCCGCCACCACCTGCAGTTCGAGGCTGCTCGACATCGCCAGAATCGCATTCACGATTGCCGCATCATCACTGTCATCTGTTATATCGCGTACAAATGTCCGATCAATTTTCAGCACATTCAGCGGGAACAGTTTCAGGTAAGACAACGAAGAATAGCCCGTTCCAAAATCATCAATCGCCAAGGTGATACCTAATGCACTCAACGCACGCAACGTGGCAATTGCCTGTTCGGTATTTTCCATTAACAGGCTTTCAGTAATTTCCAGCTCCAGATTTCTGGCAGGCATACCACTGCTTTGCAACAGGTTACGAATAAAATTGACCAGCGAATTCCCCTTAAACTGGCGACCAGAAAGGTTCACTGCCATCAAAAAGTCTTCCGGCAAATAATCACGATTGGCCATAAAGGCTTCACTGGTTTTCGTCAGTACCCATTCGCCAACAGCCCCGATCAGGCCAGTATCTTCAAGTACCGGGACAAATAAGGCGGGAGACATGTCCCCCCACTGCTCTGTATGCCAGCGCAAGAGCACTTCTGCGCCAATAACTCGCCCACTGCCCAGCTCAATTTGTGGTTGAAACTGTAAATAAAACTCCTGTAGTTCCACAGCCCGCCGCAAACTGGTTTCCATCGCCAGTCGTTGTGAGGCCTGGGCATTCATCTCTGATGAATAAAACTGAAAATTATTTCGTCCCAGACTTTTGGCGTAATACATCGCAGCATCAGCATTACGCACCAGCATATCCACCTCGCGACCATCGGCCGGGTACAGACTGATACCAATACTCGGACTGATATTGACTTCTGTATTGTCGAGCATATATGGCAATGACGTGGTGTTAAGCAGCTTATCAGCCAAACGTCCCACATAGCCCGCCGAGCCTACGTCTTCAAGAATAACGGTAAACTCATCCCCGCCAAGCCGGGCGACGGTGTCACTTTCTCTGACACATGAACGGATCCGCCGTGCAACTTCACATAACAATGTATCGCCCGCTTTATGCCCCAGTGAATCATTGATATGTTTAAAATGATCCAAATCCAGGAAAAATATAGCCAATCGCCCACCATATCGCTGGGCTTTATGAATAGCGTGTTCAAGTCTGTCTTCAAAGACACCGCGATTAGGCAATCCGGTGAGAATATCACTGCTGGCCAGCCGGGTAAGACGCTCTTCATTTTCACGTTGTTTGGTGACATCTTCGTAAAGCCAGATCGATCCTTCTGCCGGATTTTCCATATTGATTAACTGAGCAGAAACCGCACACCAGAATTTCTCACCAGTTGAGCGCACCAGTTCAATCTGTGTTTCAAAGCTTTCCCTCTCCGCCAACATGCTATAAGCCTGTTCACCAAACCGCTCGAAAGTCTCATCGCTCAGATGCAGGCAGCGGGCGCTCTGTCCTTCGATCTTGTCCTTTGAAATAGAAAACAGCTGCTCGAACTTGTTATTAATCCTTATCAGATGCCGGTTTTTGACAAAGGCAATTCCTACCATCGCATTGTCCAGGATCGCATTCAGCTCATTACCGGTTTGCATCAGTGCCTGCTTTGTTCGCCTCCAATCACTGATATCTGACATCACGCATACCCAGATATCCTCATCAAACTCCGATACCGGACTAAGCGACAGCCGCATGAGAAAGGGCTCGCCATACCAATTGCGGCCTTCAAACTCATGATTGTCTTGTTGGTGTTTTACAATGTCATCAAGACATTGGATTGCTTCTGTTTCTGCAAAAAACTGTAGGATGCTTTGTCCGACAAGCTGCTCTTCTTTGGCTTGTAACATCCTTTCTGCTGCAGGGTTACATGATTTAATCGTACCGCCATCCTGTAAAGCAAGAATAGCCTCGGGAACGCCGTTGAGAATCACCCGAAGATAACGTTCACGAATTTCTAATGAATCTTTAGTTTCATCCAGCTTATTGATTAAGTTCTGTGTTTGCTCGGCAAACACATTAAAATCGTGTGCCAAAAAATTAAATTCATTTTGAGAATGATTGGTGGGAAGACGCGTATCAAACCGTTGTGCTGATAATGCATGCATCGCGCTGTGCAACCTTTGCATAGGCTTATTGATTCGCACAGTTATCACCAGCACGGAACCGATGGCAGCAGATACAACCAGCAAGTAACCCAGTATCATCCACCATTGCAAGGTTTCTGACTGCAAGGAACTCATTAGCATCACCAGAACCATCAGGACGGTGGCCCCTGCCCAGAGGCGCAAAAGTGCTCGGATACTCCAGCTCTTAAACATAAAACTCCCTGTCGAAATAACTCAACATCCTGTCATCAAATTGGCGTGGTAATAGGTGTACATGCATGTCAAAAAGCCAGTAATACCTTTACTACCATATGTACACCGGATGCTCTGACTGCATTGAAATAATGCTACTCGAAAAAGACGAAGAATAACGGCACAAATCTTACAGCAGCTCTTCACTTTTAGACGGAGAATCTTTTTCAAAAAATAGACTGTAGCTGATAATGAAAAACATGATGAGGTGATACGGTCTTTTTTGAATATTGGCTGATTTGCCAACCAGAGAAAACGACATGCCTGTGTTGTGTTAGCCGAAAAAACCTAGTCAGACTTATCGTCATGACTTTTATCTTGTTCAGGTTTCACGTCAGCCTCACGAACGGGGTTTTGTGGCTCGTCGTCATCCAGTAAGACACGGTTTGCCGCACCTTCCATATCATCATACTGGCCGCTGCGAACGGCCCAAAAAAACACTGCCACGCCGACTAAGCCCAACAATAACATGCCAGGCAACAGTCCATATATAACTTCCATGACTCACCTCCTGAATAGTCGGCCAATCCTGGCAGCATTGCCAATAACCAGTAATGAGCTAATTGGCATTGTAATTGCGGCCAGTAATGGACTGACATATGTCATCATCGCTAACGGCACCATAATCACGTTATAGCTGATTGATAATACAATATTTTGTCGTATCGTGCGTAATGTACGAGCGGCCAGTTTACTCGCTAATGCCACTTGGCTCAGCTGGTTGTGAGATAACACAATATCAGCACTTTCAATTGATACGTCTGTACCCGATGCCAGTGCAATGCCAATATCGGCCTGAATCAGAGCGGGAGAATCATTAATACCATCCCCTACCATCGCCACACAATCTCCTTGTGCCTGCAATTGCTGAATAACGTTTCGTTTATCGGCGGGCAACACTTCAGCCAAACGCTGTATATTCCCCATATCAGCGGTTACTGCATTCACTACTTGCTGGCGATCACCACTTAGCACTGTCACTTTGATTCCCTTAGCCAGCATATCTGCAATCGTCGATTTGGCATCAGGCCGTAACGTATCAGACAAACCTAAAATGCCTAACAACTGCTGTTCACGTGCCACGAAAACGCAACTTATCCCTTGTTGCTCAAGCTTATGTGCTTTATTTTGCCAGCTGTCTTCCAGCACTACGCCATGCATTTGAAGCCATTCAGCAGTTCCAACAACAATAAAATCACTTTCAATCCATGCCTCGACGCCTCTGCCGGGCGATGCGGTAAAACCAGTGATATCAAATAGTGCCAGCGCATCCTCTTCTGCCGCTGACACAATGGTTTTTGCAATACCATGTTCTGATTGCTGCTCGACTGACGCTGCAATCTGCAATAACAAATCTGCTGAAATATTTTCAGCGGGGATACGCTCCACCAGTTTTAAACGACCTTCGGTCAAGGTACCTGTTTTATCAAAAACATAGTGGGTAACCCGAGACAAATACTCTAATGCGGCACCTTGTTTTATTAAAATACCGTTACTCGCGCCAACGCCACTGGCGACAGCAATTGACATCGGTGTTGCCATGCCAAAAGCACAGGGACAGGTTACAACTAATACGGACGCCGCTGCCAATAACGCTTTTTCGAAGTCCGACCCAACCCAGACGATAAATGTCAACGTCGCCAGCACCAATGTAACCATCACAAACCAGGGCACAATTTTGTCCGCCAGTGTCTGAATAGGCGCTTTGGAAGTCTGAGCTTCGTCCATCAAGGTGATAATTTTGGCCAAAGCCGTGTGACGTAAAACTTGCTGTGCTTTGACAGTAAATGCGCCTTCACCATTGATGCTACCGGCCACAACCGTATCATTGACTTGTTTTCGAATGGGTTGTGACTCGCCGGTCAACATCGATTCATCAACGGCACTTTCACCGCCAACAACAATGCCATCAACCGGAATATTTTCCCCGGGGCGCACCAAAACCAAATCGCCAATTTTTACCGAACGAATGGGTACCGTTCGTTGTATACCGTCTTCAACCACGGTCGCCAGTTTAGGTTGCAACTCCAGCATTCGGCGAGTGGCCGATAATGCACTGCGCGTCGACATGGCTTCCAGATAGCGCCCCACCAGGATGATAAAGACAAAGTTGACCACCACATCAAAAAAAACTTCGCCACTCGTGGAGCCGGTAAAAGTAATATACGCTGAGTAAATATAGGTTGCCGTGGCGCCGATGGCGATTGGCAAGTCCATCGTCAGATAACGACTGCGCAAACCGCTGATAGCATTACGAAAAAATGGAAAGCCTGAGTAAAGTAATGTTGGCGTGGCAATAATAAAGCCAATCCAGTGAAACCAGTCCCGAAACTCGTCTTGTGCAGCGCCAGTGTATAAAGCGATCGAAACCCACATCAGGTTCATCATTGCAAAGCCAGCAAACGCCATGCGGTATACCAGGCTCTGATGCCGTTTGGCTAATGCACCTTCAGCCGTTTCTGGATCAAATGGTATGGAGGCGTAACCAAGTTTGGCTAAATGCCCCATTATCGCTGACAAGGAAGTTTCACGGTTATCCCAGCGAACACGACAACGTTTCGCGGTCAAGTTGACATCTGCAGCCAATACGCCCGGTAATTTATAAAGCGCATGCTCAATTAACCAGACACATGCCGCACAATGAATTCCATCAATCAGCAGAAAAATGGCACGCTTGTCGGTTAACTCATCGACATAATCTGACTGAATTTCATCAATATCATAGGCATGAAAATCGTTAACCGTCTCTGGAGGAGGCGCTAACAATTCACCTTCAGGTTTTTTGCTATAAAAGCTTTGCAATCCAGCAGCAAAAATTGTCTGACAAGCCATACTGCAGCCATGGCAGCAGAATTCACGAGGGACAGACTCTATCTGTGCAACAAACTCACCCGCTCTTTTAACTGACTGGCCGCAATGAAAACATTCGCAGCTATCAACATACGCTAAAGCTTCAGACAACGGCTCTCAACTCACAAAAAAAGAAGGTTTCTAAGGATCAATATAAATACGTCGCGTAATCAGGAACTCATCTTCACCACGCTTGGCTTCAACGATGAGATCCCAGTTACCGGGTAAGGCAAACTCAACATCCGCACCATAGCGACCGACCCCAAGCGGATTCATTTCCACTGAAAAATCTTCACGCATGTCGGATGGGCGGTAAGCAAATAAAGTCACCGAGTCCAGCTGTAATGCGGTGGAGTTTTTTCCTTGTATAAAAACCTCATACGCCTGGGACTGATTTACTCGACTTTTGGCAGGCGCCATAATGACGCCATTCCAGCCAAGCAGCTTCTCCTGCTCCATTTGTAGTTCTTTTTGTGCATAGGCTTTACCGCGCTCATAATAATTATCTACAACCAGATTGGGTGGCGAGCTAAAGGCCAAATAAATAAAAATAGCATTCGCTGTCAGAAAAGTGCATAGAAAAGCCAAAAAACCCAATACCCAAGGGTTTTTTAGCGCTTGATTATTTTTTTGAGAAATAGCCATTATTTAGGACCCATAAAAATGCTGTGATATTCCACAGAAATATCGGGGTTGGACACGACCTCTGCGGTGAATGTCAGATGCTTCAAGCTTTCATCAACCTGTTCGCTCGGCACTCGAACTAGGACTTGTAATGGAACCACTTTTCCTGATTCAATGATAACGCTGTCATCCACTCCATGCAAAGTTGCCCCTTCTAAACCATTGATTCCATACTGCACCTCAATATTTTCAGGCGTTTTGTTAAGCATTTTTAAGGTATATCGATTCTGAATTGAGCCATCGCTTAACATAACAAAGAGCGGTTCGCGATTATGAATCACCTGAAACTCCGTTGTTGACAGCGTAGCGAAACCATAACCAACTCCGGATAGCGCCATCATCAAAATGGAGGAGTATATAAGCACTCGAGGACGTTTATATAGCGGTGCTGTCTCTGCTTTTTGGTGTAGCTCTTTATAAGACGCGTAACGAATAAGACCTCGTGGCTGGTTGGTTTTATCCATGATGCTGTCGCAAGCATCAATACACATGCCGCAGGTGATACACCCTTCTTGTTGCCCCTTGCGAATATCGATACCGGTAGGACAGACTGCCACACAAACCTTGCAATCTATGCAACTTCCTTTGTTCGAATCAAGTGCGGCTTTTTTCAGCTTGCCGCGCGGCTCGCCACGCTCGGCATCGTAAGCTGGCAACACAGTATCCTGGTCATACATCACGCCCTGCAGTCGTGCATAAGGACATAACCAAAAGCATACTTGTTCGCGCATAAAGCCGGCAAACACATAGGTTCCGACCGTAAACATCCCCAAAACAATCCAAGCGGCTAATGAGGCTTGTAAATGAAAGTAGTCGTACCATAATTGGTACGCGTCAGTAAACCAGGCGGCGAAGGACACGCCGGTTAATAAAGCAATCGCGAGCCACAATGTATGTTTAACAGTAATACGAGAAATTTTATTGGCAGAAAGCGGTGCATTTTTAAACTTCATTGCCTTTTGCGGCGTATCACCTTCGAGTCGGGTTTCTATAAAGGTATAGACATCAGTCCACACCGTCTGAAAGCAAAAATAGCCACAGAAAACCCGTCCTGCAATGCTGGTAACCGCCGCAAGCAAAATAGCAAAGAACAACAAGGTGAGCGACAACATCCAAATATCTTGGGGATAGATAGTGATATCGAAGAAATTAAACTGACGCCCAGGAATATCAAATAAAACAGCCTGCTTACCGTTCCAACGCAGATAAGGCCCCAGAAAAAAGACTAACCAAACCGACATTGTGAACCACTTTAATCGCCTGAATCGGCCAGCCATCCGTTTTGCAGTAACCTTGGCACCACCAGCATTGACATGCCAATCAGATACGTCTGCATAGATAGTACTGACATCTATTTCGGCTGATTTCAGTTGTTCCGACACAGTTTGAACCTCATTATAAGCAGCTTAACCGATGGAATTATACCATGGCTACATGGATAAACCTTCGGACGAGTCAACTTAAACAAAAAAGCCAGTTGCGAGCGACAACTGGCTTTTTGAGAGCCGTCACTTTATTGCACAGCTCAGTTTTAAGATCTATTTTCTTTTATAATTTATCTTCAGGAGTATCTTCCATGTTTTTGACAACTTTATAAGCTATCACCCCTATAACCGCTATTGTCAGCACAACACTTACAATGGCACCAATCGCAACTGCATCTAACATATCAACTCTCCTTGATACTGTTCAGTCTTATTCACCACCACCTAACTGATGAACATAGATTGCCAATTTTTTGATTTCAGTCTCTGATAAACGTTCTGTTTCATCACCTTCGTAGTAATCTTCAGGATCATCACCATACTCTTCGGCTTCCAGACGAACAGCCAGCTTTTCATTCCAGCCAGGCATAACCGCAACCCGTGTTTGCGGATCATTTGCATCATTTACACCATGCAGAATGGTGTGACGAATTTCATCTGGCTCACCCGAAAAACGCCAAATTTTATCTGTTAAATTAGCAGAACCTAATAACTGAACACCTTTGGCATCAGCACCATGACAGGCAACACAACCTTTTTCATTATAGAGCTTCCATTGTGCTTCTGTCGCTTCACCATTGGCACTGTTAATAACAAAGTCAACGAGACCATCAGCTTCTTCTTCGG